>JABDRA010000141.1 GCA_013041995.1 Anderseniella sp.
GCTGGATAGAGCACCAGCCTTCTAAGCTGATGGTCGCAGGTTCGAATCCTGCCGGGATCACCATTTATGTATCTGAAATAAATAATTTATTTATTCATCTGGCGCGAAGTCAATGCATAGGAGGGGCGCTGGGTTGCCACCGGGTCGCCACCACGCATAAGAAATGGCTCAGATTTCTTTGCTCAGCACCCGTTCCCAATATCGCAATACCTGCGCGCGCACGTAGGTCACAGCACTTGGGAAGTGGCTGTTGCGTATTCAGCTTGCAGTTCAAACTGCAGCTCCCTCATCCGCCTTGCCACCTTCAAGTGCAATCCGCAACTGATCTGGCGGGCAACCAAGCAGCTGTCGGCATTGTTTCAGCAATGCGGCTGTCAAATCAGGTTCGGTTTGTCGTGACATTGTGCTTGGTTCCGGATCAGAGATCATTGATCTGATGATACACTGGCCGTCTATGTCGGTGGGCGATATTCGTCCGGATATTTTAGCCCGGCATCGATGCTCGCAGTTTAGGCTTTGTGACCGTCTGGGCGAGTCACTGACGCGGGTTCTGGCGTTTCAGGCTACTGGGGACTCAACAAGTCGTTTCGCGCGCTGGTGGAGTCGTGAGAGGCTTGGCCAGCTTAGTTTGGAGGTGTCGGCATCCGCTTCGCCTGCCAGAAGGTGAAGATGTGTGGAATGGTTGTTGGAATCATTTCTGCCGCCGTATCAAGCAGCGCATCCATTTGTTCTTCGCTAGCTTCGACTAGCGATTGGCCGTCCTCATCAACCAGATGAGCCAGGATCGGAAACATCCACTCTCGCCCCATGTCCGAACGCAAGAGTTCATGCCAACTATCCGCATGCAAGTGAAATGCGTCCATAAAACCCTCGCACCAGTCCATCGCAATCACATGGCCTTCCTTGGCCTGCCAGAATATTGGCTCCAGCACAGGTGGCTCACTATTCAGTGCCACTACAATCTCATTATAGCGCTGCATGATCAGTTCCAGAATTTCAGAAGGTACATCGATCGCCTGACCGCCCAGCGCGATCGGCAACCATCGGCTGGGGACAATCAAATCTGGCGAGCAGATCACGCCGGTCAGGAACCCATCCAAATCAGATAGCTGCATGCAGTTTTCTGGGGAGTTATCAGAACTCAGATATGCATCAAGAGCGCTCAAGTCAGTCACACAGGTTTCCACTTCCCCAAATCAGTTTTGTCGGTGTGTATCTTCATGGGATAGCGATGCAGTTTCAAGGCTTCGACGAATGGCGGAGGCGGGATATGTAGGTCGCACCATTGTGCAGTCTCAATTCACTGGTTGTATGCACGCGACGGCATGTGACCCAAGGCTTGCAGTGAGTAGAGAAATTTACACCCCCCGCACGCAGGTTTTGAGGCCAGTTCTGAATGCAGAGCTACATCGTCGTCGTCACATGCCGTCGCTTGAGGTTTTGCGGTTTGCCACAGCGCCGGGGGCATATGGCAGGCAGATAGGCGCTATAACCGCCTGAGCGAGTCACTGACGGGTGTTATGGCGTTTCAGCTCCTGTGCCTCAGCAGGCCGTTTCGCGCGCTGGTGGAGTCGTGTGGTGCTTGCAGGGAGACCTGACAAACAAAACCCCGGGTTTGTGACCCGGGGATATAGTATGCAGGGAGATTTGTGAGACTTAGTGTGGTTTTCGTGGATCGATGCCAATGTCTCGCATGGTGTGTGCATCGATGTGGTGGCTGGCCAACAGGTTGTGGTTCTTGTTGGAACGGAACAGACGCTGCGTTGACCCCAGAATGGCTTTGGTGAAGCTGGTTTTGTGCTGCGTGTTCATGGCTGTTTTCCTTGGGGTCAGGAGTTTGTGCCCGCCCTGATGTGTTGACTATTGCGCAACTCGCAACCCCAGTATGTGTGATTCACCACACTGCAGATGGTTGCTGCATCCCTCAAAGCAGATCCTAATCCCAACGATAACTGCCTCTACCAGCAGAACGCCTCTTGAAGTCGCGGAGCGAGTCAGTGACGCGCATTATGCCGTTTCAGGTAGCCGTATGCCGGTGATACTGGCCCCGGTAGATTATCACGAATGGCTGACAGGTTCACCGGATGAGGCGGCAGAGCTACTGAAGCCGTTTTCGGCAGAGCGAATGAACATTGCCATGGAAGGCGGCAAGTCTGATCCTCAGACCTAAGAATATTGTTCCTGAAACGTTCTCATGCCAGATTGAGGCATGGCCGATCCTGCAAAACTGATAGTTGTCATGATGTATGACGCCGATCCGGAAACCGGACTGCCATATGCAGCGGGTGAGCCGATGCAATTCGACAACTCGGAGAAAGCAATTCGCGTTGCACAAGGGTTGGCTGACAAACACGCTGGTGTCATTGCTTGGGCGCGATCCGCTACACCTGATTTGGGCGAATACGGCGAGCCAGAGATATTGTACCAGGCTGGCGAAATCGGTGATCTGGATTAGGGCGGACTATGAAGTTAGGAGACCTTCCGCGGTTGGGCGAATCAATGAGATTACCTGAGGAATGAAAGTAGGCTCGAACAAG
>JABDRA010000145.1 GCA_013041995.1 Anderseniella sp.
GCCAGCACCATTTCCGGACTTGCCGGATCCGACAAGGACCGCGACCGCCAGCTTGCCCGGGTGATGGCCGAAACAATCGCGACATGACGTTGATGAATTGAATCAACAACAATCATAAAATACCGTAATATCAATGTGATATGGGGATTTGATTGACCCAGCGGAACTCTTGCCGCTCTAGCGGCTCTTCCGGATCAGTTCGACCATGAAAGCGGTTGACCAGCCGAACATCAAGAACCCGTTGGCACCGATCAGCGCCGACAACAGCCGCCATTCGGTCGGCAATGTTATGTCACCGAAACCCAGCGTCGTGAAGCACTGGAGCGCGAAATAAACCGCCGGCTCAAGCGCCGCCACAGCGCCGGTGGCAAGCAGGACGAAGGCCCACAACCAGACTTCAACGGTCATGGTGAACAGCACTACCAGCATGGCTACCGTTATGAAGGCCGTGCCTGCAAAGCGGCGAAACTTGTTGCGTGTCCAGGTCAGAAACGGCTCATGCTTGCGGGTCAGCAGGCCGAACATTTCCGCCTGGATGGCAACTGTTGCAATAATGACGATGGACCCGATTATAAGTTGTGTGAGCATGCCCTGTGTTCAGCCTCTACCGCGCCAGTTCACCAATCACACGCACCCAGCTCCTTATGCCCTTGTGGAAGCTTGTGAGATTGTACTTCTCATTGGGCGAATGCAGCGCATCGTCGGGCAGACCAAATCCGACCAGCAGGCTTTGCATTCCAAGGATATCCTCAAACGAGCGCACCACAGGGATCGAACCGCCACATCCCATCAATACCGCCGGCTTGCCCCATTCATCAGCAAGCGCCTTGGCCGCCTTTTTCAGGTGAGGGTTGTCCTCCGCAATCTCAATGGCAGGAGAGCCGTCGGCATCGCCGCCATGCCGAACCGAACAGCCTTCCGGCAACCGGTCTTCAATGAACTTGCGAAATACTTTCAGAACGTGTTCCGGATCCTGCTTACTGACAAGGCGCATGGACACTTTGGCCGTGGCTTCGGACGGAATCACGGTCTTGGTCCCGGTGGATGTATAGCCACCGAATATACCGTTCACCTCAAGTGTCGGGCGCGACCAGAGCATTTCCAGCACACTGCGCCCCGTCTCGCCCGCAGGGCCTTTCAAGCCAATGTCCCCCAGGAACTGTTCTTCATCAAAATTGAGACCCTGCCACTGGGCAGCTGTTTCCGCAGGCAGTTCCGGCACACCGTCATAAAAGCCGGGAATGGTGATGTGACCGTTATCATCACGCATGTCAGACAGGATTTTCATCAACACATGAATGGCGTTGAAGGCAGCACCGCCGTAAAACCCTGAATGCAGGTCAATGCGCGGGCCGATGATGGTGACTTCATCATGGGCGAGACCTCGCAACCGGGTCGAGATGGCAGGCGTATCCGGGTCCCACATATTTGTGTCGCAGACCAGCGCCACTTCGCGGGTCAATTCAGCGGCATTTTCGGTCAGAAACGGATCGAGACTCGGGCTGCCGCTTTCTTCCTCACCCTCGCACAACACCGTCACCGAGAAAGGTAATCCACCTGTTGTCTTGATCCAGGCGCGACTGGCCTCTATGAAGGTCATCAGTTGGCCCTTGTCGTCATTGGCGCCGCGGGCATATATGCGCTCTATTCCATCATCACCTGTCACGCGCTCCGGCTCGAATGGCGGTGTTTTCCATTTGTCGAGCGGTTCGGCAGGCTGGACATCATAGTGACCATAAAACAAGACATGCGGGGCTCCCGCAGGACCATCGTAATGGCCGACCACCATCGGGTGACCGGGTGTGTCGCGGAGGCTTGCGTCAAATCCCATGCCAGTCAGTTCATCGGTGACCCACTGGCCCGCCCTGCGACATTCGTCGTTGTATTGCGGATCGGTCGAAATGGATGGAATGCGCAACAGATCGAACCACCTGTCGAGACTGGCGTCGAGCTGGTCGTCAACGTGGTCGAGAATTGCATCGAGCTTTGTCATCGGGGGATTTTCCGTTCATGGCTAGCAACTGTGCGAACAACTGTATTTAACGGCTCCGACCCTCTCACAGGCACGCAGAGCATCGCAAGGGGGATTGCATGAGCGATACCGATTTTCAGCTGGCCCGCGACAGCCTTCAGGCTGACTATGGTGAACATCGCCTGCACCGGCTTCAGCGACACGGGTATCAGCGCTGGGTCCACCTGCGCAGCCAGGTCAATCTGTATTACTTCTGGGAAAAACGCTGGTTCTTCATCGCCATCATGCTGGCCTTCGCATTCTTGCAGACAGGACCGTACGAAGGCCTGACCCGTGAAGGTCAGATCGTGCTGACCATGTCGCTGTTTGCCACCATCCTGTTTATTACCGAGCCAGTGCCGCTGCCGACAGTGGCGCTGATGATCATTGTCGGGCAGGTGATTCTGCTGGGCATCGAATCCACAACCGTAGCCAGAAGTCTGATGACGGATTCCGTCCTGTTCATCATGGGTGCCTTGATGCTGGCGGTTGCCGTGGTCAAGCAGAAGCTCGACAGGCGCATTGCCTGGGCGATTGTGCGGGTTACCGGTACCAGCACCTTCCGTATCAGTTTCGGCATTACGCTTACCTGCGGTGTGCTGGCCTCGTTTATCGGTGAACACACTGTTGCAGCGATGATGCTGCCAGTCGGCATTACTCTTATAACGCTGACATCCAATGAGCCTAAGAAAGTGAAGAACCTAGCCGCGGTCCTGCTGCTGTCGATTTCCTACGGCTGTGCAATCGCCGGTATCGGCACCCCGTCAGGTGGTGCGAGAAATGCCATCATGATCGGTTACTGGAAGGACTTTTTCTTCGATCCGGCCAATCCGGAGACCCGCCGTTTCCTCGTCGATTACGTGACCTGGATGATGTATGCCTATCCGATCTTCCTGATCCAGTTGCCGATTGTCACAACCGTGCTGTTCTGGACGTTCAAGCCGGAATATCCCGATCTGTCGCGCGCGGTTTCGAGACTGCGCACTCAGGTCGTCATGGATGGTCCGATCCGTCCTGCCCAGTGGATGGCAATTCTGGTGTTCTTTTTGACCGTGGTTGGCTGGATCGCATTTTCCGAACAACTGGGGCTCGGCATTGTCGCCATTGCCGGGGCGATTGCGTTCCTGGTGGCCGGACTGGTGCGCTGGGAGGACGTCAATTCCGGCGTCAACTGGGGTGTTGTGCTGTTGTATGCCGCCGCGATTTCACTTGGTGTTCAGATGAAGGACACCGGTGCGGCTGAATGGGTTGCCAAAAACTTTGTGGAGCTCCTGCGCCCGATCGGCATGGCCACAGGTTATGGGCTGGAGATGGCGATCGCGCTATTGACGACCTTTGTCACCAACACCATGACGGCAGGTGCGGCTGTTGCCGTTCTCGGACCGATTGTGCTGAAAACGGCAACAGCCGGTGGCGCAGACCCGCTGGCTGTTGGTTTCGTAACCGCAATTTCATCAGCATTTGCCTATATCACCGCTGCGGCCCATCCGGCCTTTACGATCATCTATGCGTCGGGCTATCTCACAGGCAAGGACTTCCTGAAATCAGGATGGCGCATGACAATTGCGTCACTGGCCCTGCTCATGTTGTTCGCCTATTTCTACTGGCCGCTGCTGCGATAGGATCCCGACGATGTCACTGTTCAAGAAAACTGTGCTGAGTGAACGTACCGAGCGAGCGGTACAAAAAACACTGGCAAACGTCTATGCACAGAGGCGCAAGCGCTTCCGGGTGCTTGCCTGCATTGACGAGACGGATGAATCGTTCTGTACCGTGCGCATGGCGGCACGGCTGGCCAAGACGGACGATTGCGACATCATCGTGCTATATGTCCGGTCCATCGACCAGGGTTTGTGGTCAGGCGGCCTGCAGGTTCGTGTTGCCCGCCAGAACATGCTTGACGCAGGCCTGCAATTGCCCGGCATCAACCGTTTGCGCATGGCGCTGGATATCCTGCGTGAAGAAGGCGTCCCGGCGGAAGACTGGCCCCGCAGAACCGGTCACCAGGACGCATGGGGAGATCCACTGGGGGACAACAAGGTCGAGTTCATTTCAGGCAAAGGCCGCTCAGTGGTCCTGAAGCTGAAAACCGCACCTGATCCAGCTTCAGGCATTCTGGACCAGTACGAGCTTGGACCCTACAACCTGATGATCATGGGCGAACCGTCACGCTGGCGCGGCGAATTCCATTCATTGTTTGATGCCGGCATCGTGCAGCAGGTCACCGTGCATGCACCATCGTCGGTCCTGATTGTCCGCGAACCGCTGGACAAGTCCGGCTTTTTCATTTGTACAGATGGTACGTCACGCTCCATGCAGGCGGTTCGCCGCGCTGCCGTGCTGGCACATACGGCCGGTGAAGCCATCACGCTGTTTTCCGCCAGTGCCCAGGAAGCCGGACTGCCGTCAGCGGAAGAAAACGTGAAGAACGCACGTGCCCTGCTCAAGGCGATGGGGATCAAGGTCAAGGATGTCATCACCGCTGTTGGTCCGGCGGCACAGAAAATTGCCGAACTGGGCTCCGATCACAGTATCATCGTAGTGACCGACGAAGGCCGTTCACGGCTGCAGCGCGCCATCCGGGGCTCAACCGCTGTTGATGTTGTGCGCACTGCGCAAACCTCGGTACTGGACGTGCGCTGAGACAGCACGGGGCCACGTGAACTGTTTGTGGCCTGAAACGTTTCAGCGCACCAGAACAACCCACTGTCAAAAATGTAAAAGGGCCGCACTCAAGTGCAGCCCTTTTCCTGTTTCATGTGACTTCTGAAAAACAGCGTCAGGCGGTTGCCCGCATGGCATCGAGATACTCCTCAACGTGCTCCACGTTTTCAAACCGCATCCAGCCTTCATCGGTTTCAGCTTCAACTGTTCCGTCCGATAACAGGCGCGCCGGACGATCGCGGATGACCCGCTCTTCGACCACGAACAACTCATCTTCCTGTGGTAGGGCGTCAGGTCCGCTGTCAGCTTCCGGTTCTGCATCCGATGCCGTTTCAGTTTCACTTTCCGTGTTGTCTTCTTCCGCTGCCACAGCTTCCGGCGCACCTACAAGAACAGCATCCGTTGTTGTGGCGGTGTCCGCTGCAGTAATGTCGGTGTCCGCTGCAGTAATGTCGGTGTCCGCTGCGGTAATGTCGGCGTCAGCTTCACCTGCTTCGGCGGGCGAAGTGTCAGAAAAGGTCGTTGTATCGTCGGTGACAGCATCTTGGCTGGTATCCGGCATTTCCGGCTTTATTTCTGTTTCAGCCTCGGCTTCCTCAGCAGTGACAGACGTTGCCTTTACATCGGAGGCCGCTGCAGATGTCGATGGTTTGGCGGCTTCAGGCGCAGCACTTGTATCGGCGGGTTTGGCAAAGAAGGACGACAAATCGTCACGAGCTTTGCTGACCGTATCACCTGTTACCTCTTCGACCTTGTCGGCTGCGTCACCTGCAACTTCTTCTGCCTTGTCGACCGCCTCCTCGGCAACCTCAGTGGCTGTCCTGGTTGCAGAACTGAAAATGGAACCTGCAGACTCTACAGCCGGCTCTGTTTCCGACTTGATGTCATCCAGGAGATCATCAACGACATCGGCTGATGCCTGTGACGTCTCTTTCGCGGTATCGCCAAATGCGCTCGCACTTGCCGCGGCGCCGGCTGCTGCACCTGCAGCAGCAGCGGATGCTGGTGCCATGAAGTCAGGTAAATCAGTTTCCGCCGATGCTGCCGGCGCATAGTCTTCAACCGCTTCATCGTCTGACTCGCGCCGTGTCATGGCTGACAGATTTCCTGCGACCACCGCAAGACCAAGCAGTACGCAACCGCCTGTAAACAGGGTTGCTGCAACATCAAGGTTCAAACCTACAGTTACGGTTCCGGGTGAAAAAATGTTTATCAGACCAACCGCCCAGCCCGCAGCGATCAGCACAATAGCCAAAAATATCAATAGTGTTTTCATGCCTCTTACCCCTCAGTTCCAACAGTACCAACGCGTGTTGGAAACCTTAGATCAGGATGTTTTTTGGTTGAAACAACCAAAAAACATAAACCTGATCGCCTCTAAAGTGCTAGAGCAACTTTACGGGTTCAAGTGAACCCATGTTGCTCTAGTGCGCGCGGTCTGCAATATAACGCTAGCCGATAAACCACCAGCAAGCGAGGCACAACAGGCAATCACGCCCTGTTTTCCCGGTGACATTGACCAAGCTACTTTACCAGTCCAAGCCCCAACTGAGTTGATTGACCGTCACGATTTCAGTTTAACGTCGTTTTGCGGCACTGCAATGGCCGTTTCATCAACCTTCAGTTGTGACAGATCCCCGTCCGCCGGTTCAGCTTCGGTCATCCGAGCATTGTCTGCCTGCTCATCCTCCACCGCTGACGCAGGATCCTCGCCGTCAAACTCCGGCAGATCACCTTCGCCTGCACCTTGTTCGTCATCGTCATCGCCGATCACCTCCGCAAGTTTTTCGGCCACCTCTTCCAATGCCGCATATCCCCTGCCCGGCACATAACTCGACACGACCTTGCCAGCCTGCATGGCTGCATCGGTGTAATCCAGGTCATAATCATTGAGACCATCAAGCACCGCAAGCGCCGGATTTGTTGTCCACAGCTTGCGCAAGGCGCGCTGGCGCAACGGGCCCGGCACCCACGACTTCATGAAGATGGTGAAATCATTGTCATAGGTAAGCGTGTCGATATCGATAGCTTCCAGTTCCTCGATCCAGCGCTGGCGCGTCTCATCGTCCGGAGGTACGTCACGGGTATCTTCGTTGATGGCAGGTAGTTGACCATCAGTTACCGTCGCCGGGTTGTTGCCATCCGGATCAGGTTGTGGTGCCAGTGCAGTTTCGCGCTCTTCCATCTCGCGAACATCCGCCTTGCGCTTTGCCCAGCGCGACAGGAAACCGTCTTCACGCGAGTTCAATGCAGTTCTCCTTCCGGTTTGCCGGACGCCAGCATGCGGCGGCGAAGTTCCAGCAGGCTCTCCTGACCGAACTTGTACTCCTCGGTGTCGAGCTTGTCGCGGCGGCGCTTCTTGAAGGTGCTGTCCTTGTAATGCAGCGCCACAAACGCCTCCAGCCATTCGCGCACATCGTCCTGCATCACCAGCTTGCCGATCAATGCATCATCACCGGACATATATTCTTCAGCCTCGTAGGAACTCATGGTGACAAGGTGGGTCTTCCAGATCAGGCCGTCGGCAACCGGGTCATCCAGTTCATGTGCTACCGTATACACAGATGGCTGCGGCGAGGTCAGATTATAGACATAGGCATCCAGGTCGGTTCTGTGCAGATCAAGCCGTGACGGTTCGCCGAGCCAGCGGACCGCCTGGTCACTACGTTCCAGCAGGCGTGGCGCAGAATTGATATCGGCGTCTGCCACCGGCATCATGCCGCGAACCGACCATTCCCAGTCCAGCCACGGATGCGAGGACGCCATGCGCTCATATACAAGCGACAGATGAATACTGTTACCTTCAGACAATGCCGTCTCCCACATGGCGGATTTTTGTACTGCATAGCACATCACAGATAGGCTACATCACATCATACCACATTGCGAAACGGGCACGATCGCATGGTATTTGTTTTATTCCGCCCATCTTTAAGGCCAGGCCATGAAACTGAACGGCTATGAAACCCTGATCTGCAACTGCGAGCGCACCATGACGCTCGACGGCAAAAAGATATGCAAGGCAGCCGGTGGCGATGATGAGCCCGATGTCTTCAACACTCTGTGCCGCGCCGAGGTCAGCAAGTTTGGTGATGCCCTGTCGGGCAATGCCAAGGTGCTGGTGGCCTGCACTCAGGAAGCGCCATTGTTTACCGAGCTTGCCGAAGAGCAGAAGTTTGAAGGCGAGTTGAGGTTCGCAAACATCCGCGAGCGCGCCGGGTGGAGTACGGACAAAGCGGCAAACTCCGCCAAAATCGCAGCGCTTCTGGCAGATGCAGCGCATGCCAGCGAACCGGCCGGATCGATCAGCGTAACCTCCAGCGGGCAATGCCTGGTCTATGGTGCCGGTCAACAGGCGCTTGATGCAGCGCGCAAGCTGAACGAGCGTATTCCAACCACCCTGCTGTTGAGTGATGTCGGTGATGTCATTCCGCCGGTCAGTGCAGATGTCGCCTTGTTCAAGGGCAAGATCACCAAGGCGGCCGGCCATCTCGGCGCCTTCGAAATTGTGGTCGATGACTATGCGCCATTGATGCCGTCGGCGAAACAATCGGCAGATTTCGTCATGCCACGTGATGGCGCTTCATCGACCTGTGCGCTGATTCTGGATTTATCGGACGGACCTTCGCTGTTCACCGGCGGCCATCTGCGTGATGGCTACAAGAAAGTCGACGCCGGGGATCCGGCCCGCGTGATGGAAGCCATGTTAGAGCTGGCCGATATGGCCGGTGAGTTCGAAAAACCGCTCTATGTGCACTATGATTCGAGCATTTGCGCCCATTCACGCAGTTTGAAAACCGGTTGCACCAGGTGCCTGGATGTCTGTCCGGCAGGCGCCATTGCATCGATTGGCGACATGGTCGAGTTTGATCCGGTCATCTGTGGTGGCTGCGGGTCGTGCTCGGCCGTGTGCCCGACCGGTGCGGCATCCTATGCCATGCCGCGACGGGCCGACCTGATCGGTCGCATTGATACGCTGGTCTCAACCTATCTAAGCGCCGGCGGCAAGACGCCGGAAGTGCTGGTGCACGACAACAGCTTCGGCCTCGAACTGATCGCCATGAGCGCCCGCTTTGGCCGCGGCCTGCCCGCCCACGTGCTGCCGCTGGGGGTCAATGAAATTACCCAGGTCGGCCATGACGGCCTGCTGGCCATGATGGCGGCAGGTGTTTCGCGCATCCACCTGATCGCAAATCCGGCCAAGGCGGAAGAATTATCCGGCTGTGAGGCGCAGATCGAGCTGACCAACGCCCTCGCGGATGGCCTGGGATATGAGAGTGCCATCAACCTGATCTGCGAGGCGGACCCGGACGCGCTGGAGGCAACCGTTTGGGCAGACAAACCCCTACCCGCCCTAAAGGCCCACGCCATATCCGGTGTCGGCTCAAAGCGCGATGTCACCCGCACCATGCTGGGCCTGCTGAACGGCAGTGCGCCGGCGCCCAACGACATCATTGCCCTGCCCGAGGCAGCCCCTTATGGCCAGATCATCGTCAGCACGGAAACCTGCACCATGTGCCAGGCCTGTGTCGGGGCCTGTCCGGTCAACGCCATCGCCGACAGCCCGGACAAGCCACAACTGAGTTTCACCGAGGCAGCCTGCGTGCAGTGCGGCTTGTGCAGAACAACATGCCCGGAGGGCGCCATCACACTTGAGCCGCGCTACAATTTCGCCGCATCGGCCCTGTCGCCGGTCATCCTGAATGAAGAAGAGCCTTTCGCCTGTGTTTCCTGCGGCAAGGAATTCGGCACCAAGAGCACCATCGAGAAAATCTCCGCGCAACTGGCCGGAAAGCACTCAATGTTTGCCGACTCTGAAGCCTCGAAACTGATCCAGATGTGTGACAACTGCCGCATCGAACATCAGGCCAATTCCAGCAATGATCCGTTCAGCGCAGGCTCGCGCCCGGCTATTCGCAGGACCGAAGACTACATTGAAGCCGAGAGAAAAACTGCTGCCGGAGAACCATTGAGTGCCGATGATTTCCTGATGGACGATGATTGAAGTTGGGTGTTGTTGGTCGAACAGCCCGTCCAGGCACTCCGTGTATTGTTTTTTTCCGCTCACGCAAGCAGCCTTCGGCTGCGCTCCGCTAGGGCGCACTTCGTGCGGCGGCCAGTCGGCCTTGCCTCGCCGCTTCGCGCCTCGGAGGGGAGTTCATCATTTTCGTCATCCCCGTGGAAACGGGAAGGTGGAGTCACGTTTGAAGTGCAACACGGTTGAACATCTGATTGAAGACCTCGTTTGGGGTTTTGTAGTTGAGGCACTTTCTTGGCGCATTGTTGTACCTGTCTGTGATGAACTGCAACTG
>JABDRA010000150.1 GCA_013041995.1 Anderseniella sp.
GGGCAAGGCCGCGGGTCAGTCCATATAAAAACCCCAGGGACCGGTCAACTGGGCCTGCGCCCGACTCAAGCAGCGAATCGGACAGCTTTACGGTGATGATAGAGAGGAAAATCAGCATCACCAGGAACACAATTCCGGCGATCGCGATGATGATCAAGGTGTCATTGTTGTCCAGATAAGGCTTCAGAATATCCGATGCCTGCTGGCGCAATTCCGGTACAGACAGCACCAGTGCAGCCGCACCTGCTGCACCGCCCCACGCCACAAGTGACATTATTTCGCGGAAAAACCCTCGCATGACTGCCAGAAAACCGGAAATCAACATGATTGATACCAGTACTACGTCGAGCCAGGTGAAAGACATATTCTAAAAACTCCCCCGGCATGAGCCGGCGCGGTCAAAGCGGCAAACGCACGTCCACATAATTCATACTGACAAGACAAGCTCGCCCACTGATCAGCAAGTCGGGCTTGTGTGACATGGAAGCCTGTCAAAATCAATGTGACAGAGTGGTTACACACATCGTAATTTGGATAAATTGCGCATAGCGGTTCAAGTTTGTGTTGTTAAGCCAGGTGACCATTCTGCTGCGCTGGGATATCTAGCCTTTGGGAAGCCCTGCAATATAGGCAACCAGATCCGCCACGCTGGCCATCTGGCGCAAGTCCGGTGCTGCCCGCTGTTTCATCTCACCACCTTGCGCAACAATAGCGGTGTCCAACCCCAGCTTGGCGGCTTCCCTGGCACGCTGATCGCTCTGGCCTACCGGGCGCAGGGCTCCTGACAGCGCAATTTCTCCGAACAGCGCACATGATGGCGGGATCACTGCACCGGTCAGAGACGATACCAGTGCTGCTGCCACTGCCATGTCCGCTGCCGGTTCCTTGACACGCAGTCCGCCCGCCACATTCAGATAGACATCCTGCTGGCCGACATTCACCCCGCCATGAGCTTCCAGAACCGCAAGCACCATGGCCAGGCGATTCTGATCCCATCCGACCACGGCACGCCGCGGCGTACCCAGAGCTGATGGCGAAACCAGTGCCTGAACCTCCATCAGCAGCGGCCTGGTTCCTTCCATGCCTGCAAAGATCGCGGACCCCGGTGTCGGCGTTTCGCCGGAACCCATGAACAGCCGTGATGGATTGTCCACTTCAAGCAGTCCTGCGTCAGACATTTCAAACACGCCGATTTCATCGGTGGGACCGAAACGGTTTTTAACGGCGCGCAGGATCCGGAACTGATGGCCCCGGTCGCCTTCGAAATAGAGCACCGTATCCACCATGTGTTCGACGACCTTTGGCCCTGCAATCTGGCCGTCCTTGGTGACGTGCCCGACGAGGAGGACCGCAGCTCCTTTTTGCTTGGCAAAGCGTATCAGCGCTTCTGCCCCGGCACGAAGCTGCGAGACGGTGCCCGGTGCACTTTCAATCACCGGAGACCACAGGGTCTGGATGGAATCGATCACCACCACGGCTGGCGGTTCGCCTTCGCTCAATGTCGCCAGAATATCGGAGACGTTGGTTTCTGTTGCCAGCAGGGCAGGGGACTTGCCAAGCCCCAGCCGGCGGGCGCGCAGCCGCACCTGGTCAATGGCTTCCTCACCGGAGATATACACCGCCTTGTGCCCTGCATTGGCAACACTCGCCAGTGCCTGGGTCAGCAGGGTGGATTTGCCGATGCCCGGATCACCCCCGATCAGGATGCCTGATCCCGGCACAAATCCGCCACCGGCAACCCGGTCCAGTTCAGCAATTCCGGTCATGATGCGCTCCGGCATCGGCGTCTCGCCCTCAAGCCCGACAAGCCGCGTTGCCCGGCCCTTCGGCATGGCGGCACCCTTGGCGCCTGAAACCGGCACTTGTGTCGAGGTTTCCTCAGCCAGCGAGTTCCAGTCGCCGCAATTCTCGCAGCGCCCGGCCCATTTCGAATATGCAGCGCCACAGCCCTGACAGACGAATTTCAATGTGATCTTTCCCATGCCGCGTCATAGAACAAAAAGAGAACGATGTCGAGCGGGTTTTTGGGCGATATGCACAATCGCGCATGGCGGCAACTGCATGATGGATCACCTGTTGCGCTCACAACAGCGTTATCCGGCCAGGTGTTTTCGCCACGTGAAATGCCTACATCCGCTGGTCGGCAGCATGCGTTGAATGGTCTGCTTGGGACAATTAACCTTTCAGACAAACAAGGAATTTAACATATGACACGTATTCGTTCTCTTCTGACCGCAACAGCAGTTGCAACTTCACTGGCTTTCGGCGTGGTAAGCGCCAAGGCAGCCGACATTGTCGACACTGCAGTTGCTGCAGGTTCTTTCAACACGCTGGTTGCTGCTGTCCAGGCAGCGGGTCTGGTGGACACGCTCAAGGGTGAGGGTCCATTTACAGTGTTCGCTCCAACCGATGAAGCGTTTGCCAAGCTGCCAGCCGGTACTGTGGAAGATCTGCTCAAGCCTGAAAACAAGGACAAGCTGGTCGGCATTCTTACCTACCATGTTGTACCGGGCAAGGTGATGGCAGCTGATGTTGCAGGCAAGGAAACCATGGCGAAAACCGCACAAGGGTCGGAAGCCAAGATCGTGGCCAACGACACCGGCGTCATGATTGACGGTGCCAAGGTCGTCACCGCTGACGTTGCTGCAGACAACGGCGTCATTCACGTGATCGACACCGTGATCATGCCTAAGTAACTCTCCAGACTTAAGGTCTGTATCGGTTGCCCCGGATCGGATGAAATCCCGGTCCGGGGCGCTTTTATTGCAAAAATCTTCCTGTTACCAACCCGATCTGACAGCCTCAACGCCAGTGTTGTCAGGCCTGATTATTTCGCTTTGTCAATTCGAACAGTCGTGAAATATTTCCTGACCACGTGGTGAGCGTTCATCGCGTGGTGATATCTGGAGCTGCTTTGAACAAGGTGGGATCATGACTGTTAATGCGTTGGACCTGATCGATCTGGACAAATATGCCATTCATTTGCCGTCATCTGGCAAGTTGCGAAACTTGCTTGCAGAAACGCAGGCTCAGCTGATCGATGACGGATGCGCCGTTTTGCGGGGCTTTGTGCGGGCTGACCGGATCACCGATCTCGTGCTGGAAGCGGACCGGGTTGCGGGCAAGGGGCATCGCTCGTTCAATAAAACCAATGTGTATTTCACCGCGGACAATCCCAACTATCCTGAAAGCCATCCATTGAGACGGTTTTTCGATCGCTCCAATTCCTTCGTTCCGGCTGATAATTTCGGACCTGAAAGCCGCATCAGAAGTATTTACGAGTGGCCACGGTTTTCAGCATTTGTGCAGCAGGCACTGGGCGAAGACCGTTTCTTTCGATATGCCGATCCGTTCGCCGATGTCATCATAAATGTCGCCGAAGAAGGCGCCGGGTTCCCGTGGCATTTTGATACCAACAATTTCACCGTCACACTGGCGATCCAGAATGCCGAGCAGGGTGGGGAGTTCGAGTACTGCCCCAATTTGCGAACCCCGGATGATGAGAACTATTCAGGCGTCGAAGCGGTGCTGGATGAGCAATGCTCAAGCGTAAAAACACTGGTGCTGCAACCGGGAGACCTGCAGATTTTTAAAGGCAGATATTCGCTGCACCGGGTTCGCCCATTGTCGGGATCGCGCCGGCGATACGTTGCGATTTACTCATTTGTTGAAGAACCCGCCATGGTCGGCAACCCGGAAAGAACCCGGCAGTTGTACGGGCGTGTGCTGCCTATCCACCTTGAACGTGCAGGCGTACGGGCAGATACGCTGGTTGACTAGAGCAACATGGGTTCAGGCGAATCCATAAACCTGATCTAGGGAAACAGCCAAACCTGAACTCACAACTCGATCTCGATCGGGCCTTCTTCGCGGCCGTGGATGAACTGGTCCACGTAAGCATTGTTACTCTGGTCAATTTCGTCCGCCGGTCCGCACCAGACAATCTTGCCCTTGTAGATCATGGCGATGTCATCGCCGATCTTGCGGGCGGACGCCATGTCATGGGTAATGGTGATGGTCGTGGCGCCCAGCTGCTTGACGCTGTCGACAATCAGGTTGTTGATGACGTCGCCCATGATCGGGTCCAGACCGGTGGTCGGCTCGTCGAAGAAGATGATTTCCGGTTCCGGTGCAATAGCCCGTGCCAGGCCAACCCGCTTGCGCATGCCGCCGGACAGTTCCGCCGGCGACATATCGGCCAGTTCCGCGCCGAGGCCAACTTCGGCCAGCTTGTCGATGGCTATGGCGCGTGCTTCCGCCGGCTTCATTTTCCTGCCCTGGATCAGGCCGAATGCCACATTGCGCCAGACGCTCAGACTGTCGAACAGGGCAGCGCCCTGAAACAGCATGCCGAACCGGCCCATCATCTGGTCCAGCGCCGGCCCCTGCAATCCAAGCACTTCCTGGCCGTCCACCCGGATCGATCCTTTTTCAGGGTGCAACAGACCCAGGATGCATTTCAACGTCACGGACTTGCCGGAGCCTGATCCGCCGATTACCACCAGCGACCGCCCCTTGCCGACCGCCACATTGACACCTCTCAGCACATGCTTGGTGCCGAAGGACTTGTGGACATTTTCAAGAATGATGTGCGGCTCAGGCATCACCCGCCTCACTCGGAAAACAGCAGCGACGTCAGTGCGTAGTTTGCTGCCAGGATCAAAATCGAGCCGGACACAACCGCATTGGTCGTCGCTCTGCCGACGCCTTGCGCACCGCCCTTGGAGTTGAAACCGTGATAACAGCCCATCAGCGCGATGATGAAGCCGAACACCGCAGCCTTGATCAGGCCCGAGGTGACATCGGTAAACTCAATAAAGTCGGTGGTGTTCTTGATATAGGCTGCGTAGTTGAAGCCAAGCGACGTGACACCGACTACATAGCCGCCGAAGATGCCGATAATGTCGGCAATGCCGACCAGTATGGGCATGGTGATCACGGCCGCCAGAATGCGCGGACCAACAAGGTATTTGAACGGGTTGGTCGACAAGGTGGTCAATGCATCGATCTGCT
>JABDRA010000162.1 GCA_013041995.1 Anderseniella sp.
GCTGCGAACCTGAGCATTACCATGTCAGAGGTTTCTGATCGCAGCATGATTGACCTGCGGGGCGAGGCAGGCTCGGTCAAGTTCCGGCAGGCCGCCAAGGCAGCGCTTGGCATCGACCTGCCGCTGAAACCCCGCAGTTCAGCCGTTAAAGGCGACGTGACGGTGTTGTGGCTGTCGGTTGATCAATGGCTGGTCTGCTGTCCGCGCACCAGGGCAGGTACTCTGGTCGACAAGCTGCGCAAGACTCTTGGCGACATTCACTCACTCGCAGTGGATGTCAGCGACGCGCGTGCCATCATCCGGCTCGAAGGCGACAATGTGCGTGAGGTGTTGATGAAAGGATCATCTGTCGACTTCACGCTGCCGGACTACAAAGCCGGACTGGTGCGCCGCCTGATGTTCGCTGAAATCGCCGCTCTTGCCCACATCGTGGCAGACAAGCCGTGCACCATCGACATCTATGTGTTCCGCTCCTATGCGGACTACACCTGGAAGTGGGTCGAGGCAACGGCGAAACCGGCCGCCACCATCGGATTGTTTGGCAGGCGTCCAGGATGAGGGCAAACCGCTTCAAAACGACGTCTTCAACTTCTGCTCTCTATCAAAGCGCTCCAGGCCCAGTTCGATCAGTTTGGTGATCAGGTCCGGATAGGAAATACCGCTTGCCTCCCAAAGGCGCGGATACATGCTGATCTTGGTGAACCCCGGCATGGTGTTTATCTCGTTCACTATGATCTCGCCGTCGCTCTTCAGGAAACAGTCCACTCTGCCAAGGCCCTCGCATTCAAGTGTTTGAAAGGTTCTCACGGCGAGGTCACGAATTCTGTCACTGACGGCGTCTGGTATGTCGGCAGGGATTTCCAACGCTGCCCCGTGCTCGTCCAGGTACTTGGCTTCGTAGGAATAAAAGTCATGACTGGGCTTGATCTCACCGACAACAGAGGCCTGTGGGCGACGGTTGCCGAGTACCGCACATTCGAGCTCACGGCCATCAACGAACTCCTCGATCAGAATTTTCGTGTCGTAGGCAAATGCGTCCAGAACAGCCTCATCGAACGTGTCCTTGCTGGAGACTTTGTGAACGCCAACGGATGATCCCATGTTGGCTGGCTTGATAAACAGCGGCAGGCCGATTTCATCGCAGATGGCCTCGTAGTCCAGGATATCGGCATGCCTGAAGGTCAGGGATTTGGCGATCGGGATGCCCGCGTCGCGCAGCAGGCGCTTCATGACATTCTTGTCCATGCCGGCTGCAGAATCGATCACGCCCGAACCGACGAACGGCACGCCGGCAAGCTTCAACAGGCCTTGCACGGTTCCGTCCTCTCCAAAAGGACCATGAAGAATAGGAAAAACAACATCGATCGAGGAGTGAACACCGCCACCGGACAGATTGCTCAATTCTCCGCCACTTTGAGGCACCAGTGCTACACTTTTCTGGTTTTCACTATTGAGCTGTATGAGTTTCGGGTCAGCGGCATTGAGCAAAAAATGCGATTGATCCGGAAGCAGCCATTCGCCGGACTTGTTAATCCCGATCAGGGCAACGTCGTACTTGTTCCTGTCGATTGCATCGGCCACATTTTTTGCCGATTGAAGAGACACTTCATGCTCGGCGGATTTTCCCCCGAACAGAATGCCGACCTTGAGTTTTTTGTTCGCCATATGCCCTGTAACCCACCATCAATGCCACTATCCTGGAGCAACATGGAGTCAAGTTGACCCATGTTGCTCTAACACATTGAAAGCGATCAGGTTTATGATTTTTGGTTTATTCAACCAAAATCATCCTGATCTGGCCGTCAACATATCAGGTGCGATACTGACAACCCAGCTAGTTTGTTTGATGGCAAACCGCGCCGACCCCGTCGGGCTGCTCAACGCGGCAGGGTAGACAACCAGTCGAACAGCTTGTCGAAACCGCCAAACGGATACATGTGCGGGCCCATGACCTTGAGCTCTGGACTGCTAGCATGAAGAGTTGCCAGGTCTTCTATGAACTTGTCCGGTGTTGAAACGCTCAGCAGTTTGGTGATGTTGAGTGCCTGCTTGCGAATGAAACGCGCCGAGTTTCCGACACCGCAAACAGCTGCGTATTTTGCCAGCGTCTTGATGGATGCAGGACCCGGAATACCGATGAATGCGGGAAGATCGATGCCGTTGTCACGCAGCGCCTTTGCCCAGCTTGCAACGGGAGCTGCTTCAAACAGGAATTGCGTAGAAATGAAGCCTTCCAGGCCGGCGTCACAGATATAGGCCTGTTTTTCGCTCAGGGCCTGCATCAGTATGGCTTCGCCGCGCAGTTTGGCAATGTCCGCATTGCCTTCCGGGTGGCCCGCCACGCCGAGCGCTTTTGCACCATTGGCTTCAAACACGCCGGTTTCCATCAGTTGCAGGGCGCAGTGATAGTCGCCTATGGGCTCGGGCGCACCGCCGCCGAGCACCAGATAACGCTTTACGTCTCCGGATACGGCCAATCGCTCGATACGGCTCTTCAGATCGTCCGGGTTCCGGACAAACCTGGCGGGCACATGGGGGACCGGTTCAAGGCCCAGCTCTCTGATTTGCGCAACTGCGGCAATCTGGTCTTCAAGATGCGAGGGATCCACAAG
>JABDRA010000171.1 GCA_013041995.1 Anderseniella sp.
CGCAGAAAATCACAGGCCGCGAGCAGATCAGCAATGTTCGAGGAAAAATTGGTGTTGGCGAAATCGCCGTCGCTATTGCCCAGACCGGTGAAATCAAAGCGCAGTACCGCGATACCGGCAGCGGTGAGTGCTCGCGAGATGCGCGACGCCGCAGCGATATCTTTACCGCAGGTGAAACAGTGGGCAAACAGCGCATAACCCCGCACAGGCCCGTTCGGCGCGTCCAGCCGGGCTGCAAGCATGTCGCCCTGCGAACCCGGAAATTCGATCCGCGAGGACTTGATTGCCATCCCGTTACTCCTTGGATTTTGGGGTCAGGACTTGAGAATGTCGTCGAGACGCGCCTGTTCGTCGGCAGACAGGGCCTGTTCAGGTACTGCAAGGCCGGAGCCTTTGCGCCGGCGCAGGAAAATCACCAGCGACCCGATCAGCAGAATTGCAAACGGCCCGCCCCACAATAGCAGCGTGCGCGAGTTGAAGCGCGGTTTCAGGAGCACGAACTCGCCATACCTTGACACAAGATAGTCAACCACCTGGGCATTGCTCTCTCCCTGGACCAGGCGCTCACGGATCAGCACCCGCAAATCCTTGGCCAGAGGCGCATCGCTGTCGTCGATGGACTGGTTTTGACAAACCAGACAGCGCATCTGCGCCGACAACACACGTGCACGCGCCTCCAGTTCCGGATCACTCAGTATCTCGTCCGGTTGCACGGCGAACGCGGCAGGCAATGTGGTCAGCACGAATACAACAGCAAGAGCAAGGCGACGCAGCATCTCAACATTACTCCGCAGGTTGGATGATTGGGGTTTTGGCCTTTTTCGGAGCTCCAACCCGGTAGCGCCGGTCGAACAGCGAGCAGCATCCGCCCAGGAACATCAATGCCGTTCCGAGCCAGATCATCCAGACCAGCGGGTGAAAATAAAACCTGATCGTGCGCGCGTTATCAGGCGCGCGATCACCCATCACGACGTACAGGTCACCATCGAGAAACGGCTCGATACCCACCTCGGTTGTTGGCTGGTTGGACGGTTTGAAGACACGTTTTTCCGACCAGATTTCAGACACCTCAACACCACCGGACGAAATCGAGAAACGCCCCCGGTCAGCCGAATAATTCGGCCCGGAAACAGGACTTTCACCCAGGAAAGTCACACTTCTGCTGCCCACCTGCATGACGTCTCCCGGCTTCATTACCGTGACTATTTCCTGTTTCCATGCCGTGATGCCAACAACGCCGATAACCATGACCCCGACGCCGGCATGGGCGATCATCATGCCCCAGGCAGCGCCGGGCAGACCTTTGAGACGCGCCCAGGCCACATTGAACGGAACCGACGTAAACTTGGTTCGGGCAACCATTTCCTGAACGCTTGCCGCAATCAGCCAGGCCCCGAGAGCCGCACCAAACGGCGCAAGCCAGGGTCCGCGCCACTGCCATGCCATGGCGGCGACGCCGACCACCAGCGCAACAAGGGCTGCTGCCCAAAGCCGCTGGGAAGCCGCCCACATGTCGGCGCGTTTCCACGACATCAACGGGCCTATCGGCACCAGCAGCAAAAGCGGCAAAATCAGCGGGCCGAATGTCAGGTTGAAGTATGGCGGGCCGACGGAGATCTTGTCGCCGGTAATGGATTCCAGCACCAGCGGGTACAGGGTACCGATAAAGACCGCTGCACAGGCCGCCGTCAGCAGCAGATTGTTTACAACCAGCGCGCCTTCACGGCTGATCGGCGCAAACAGGCCACCGGTCTTGATGGTCGGCGCACGCCAGGCATAAAGCGCCAGCGCGCCGCCAATGAACACACACAGGATGCCAAGCACATACACACCTCTAGCCGGATCAACGGCGAAAGCGTGAACCGACGTCAGCACGCCGGAGCGCACCAGGAAAGTGCCGACCAAAGACAGCGAAAATGCCAGAATGGCGAGCAGGATCGTCCACACCTTCAGCGCGTTTCGCTTTTCCACAACAATGGCCGAGTGCAACAGGGCCGTCGCAATCAGCCACGGCATGAACGATGCATTTTCAACCGGATCCCAGAACCACCATCCGCCCCAGCCAAGCTCGTAATACGCCCACCAGGATCCGAGCATGATGCCGGCTGTCAGACACATCCACGCGGCCAGCGTCCACGGCCTGACCCAGCGCGCCCAGGCTGCATCGACCTTACCCTCTATGAGGGCTGCAACGGCGAATGAAAATGCGATCGAAAGACCGACATAACCGCAATACAGAAGCGGCGGATGAATGGCCAGGGCCGGATCCTGCAGGATCGGATTCAACCCCTGGCCCTCAATCGGTGCCGGATCGAGCCGGTTGAACGGATTGGACGTCAGCAGGATGAATGACAGGAACGCAACCGAGATTGAGCCCTGAACTGCAATCACGCGGGCTTTCAGGCTGGGCGGCAGATTGCTGCCAAACGCTGCAACGGCGGAGCCGAACAGGGCCAGCACCATGACCCACAACAACATGGAGCCTTCGTGGTTCCCCCACACACCGGAAATCTTGTAGATCAGCGGTTTGTCGGAGTGCGAGTTCTGAAACACGTTCTGCACCGAAAAATCCGACGCGATATAAGACATTGTCAGACAGGCAAACGACAGGGCAATCAATCCGAACTGCAGCAGGGCCGCAGCTGGTGCGACCGCCATCAGCCGGCTGTCGCCGCGCCATGCCCCATACATCGGCACGGAGAACTGATAAATTGCCGTAACGAATGCAAGAATAAGCGCGAACTGACCAATTTCAGGGATCATTGAGTACCTTCTTTTGCGACTTCGTCACCTGGTTTCCAGACGCCTTTTTCCTTCAGGGCGTCCGCCACTTCACGCGGCATGTAATTTTCATCATGTTTGGCCAGAACCGTATCGGCCTTGAAGCTTCCGCCGGCGTCCAGCATGCCTTCTGCAATGACCCCCTGACCTTCCCGGAACAGGTCCGGCAGGATACCGACATAAGTCACTGGCAAGGTGCCGGCGGTGTCTGTGACCTTGAAGGAAACGGTTTTGCCCTGGCCACGCACAATCGAGCCGTCTTCCACCAAGCCACCCAACCGGAACCGGGTTCCCGGCTGCACGCCTTTTTCGACAACATCGGTCGGGGTGTAAAAAAACGTTATTGTGTCTGACAAGGCATAGAGCACCAGCCCTGCTGCAAGGCCAAGAGCACCGAGACCAGCTCCGATCAGTGCGCCGCGCTGCTGTTTTCGTGTCATCGCCATATTACATCATTCCTGTCATCAAAGCCCCAGGGCCTTGCGGGTTTCCTCAAGCCGGGCAACGGCCTGCTGATTGTCCTTGAGAGCTTCAGACGCCCGGTTGAGGGCGTCGGCTGCCTTGTCTTTTTCGCCCAGTACCATGCGCGCGCGGATGAGCCGCAACCAGGCATCAATATCCGCACCGTCTTCGGTCAGCCGTTCATCGAGACCTTCAACCATGGACCGGATCATTGCCGTGCGGTCGGTTGTACTCATCTCCCGGCCCTGCTGAATCTGCTCTTCGGTCAGGGCCGGTCCCTTGGGCATCTGGCCACCGGCGATCGTCGGCGCTTTTGGCATCTGGGCACTGGCCATAGCCGACGCTTCGGGCAATTGACCGCCGGCAGACGAAATCTGCTGTTCAACAGCGGCCCGCCACGGCGCATCCGGCGCGCTTTCCGCCAACATCGCGGTCCATCCGGCGATCGCATCAGACGTCTTGCCTTCCTGCTGTTGGGCAAGCGCTACGTAAAACCGGGCCTTCATGTGCTTTGGTGCAGCCTGTTGAACCGCTTCAAAAACTTCCTGTGCCTCATTGGAGACCAGGCCATTGTTGGCCAGCACAAGGCTTTCACCCATGTCGGTCATCATGTCTGCATCAGGCCCGGATATAGCCAGCGCCTTCTTGTAGGCATTGGCTGCGTCATTATACCTTCCGATGCGCTTGTACGCAGGTGCCAGCACCATCCAGCCGCGCGCGTCATTGGGTTTCTGTTCCAGATGCTGTTCCACCTGGCGCACCATTGCCGCCATGTCCTGGTTTGCAACAGCACCATCAATGCGGGCCTGCAGGGGTTGGGCCGGCAGGTCCGGGCGGCCAATCTGCAGATATCCTCCCAGTGCGATCAGCGGAACAGCGACCCCGGTTGCAATCGTCAACCAGGCCGGAACCGGGCGGGCGGCCTTTGCTTCGGAAGCAAGTTCAGCCTGGGCCGCCAGAATACGCCGCGACACTTCATTGCGTGCCGCATCGGCCTCGGTGTCCGGGATCAGTCCGGCTTTCTGGTCTCGTTCCAGTTCGCTCAACTGATCACGATATACGGCAAGATCAAAGGATGCTCGTTTTGCATCCCCGCTCTGCGCACGAGAACGTAATGGCGACAGCAGCGCCATCAGAACCAGGGCCGTCAAGACGGCAAACGAAATCCACAACAACATAATACCACTTAGCAATCACACGACGAGCAATACAATTCACGATATGGCGACCTTAGCGCCACCAGCGCCGCCATGTGATGCACCAGTGTCGCACTTCCGGGTCTGAATGTCGCAATCATTTGGTGATAATTAAGGCAGTTTGCTAGATTGCAGGAAGTTAATCCGGCTTACCCCATATTGAGAGCCGCTTCGGAAGACCGCCCATGAAACGTTATTCGATATTTTCGCTGGCCAGAAACGCCCTGAACTACCACAAGGACTGGGAACGCGCATGGCGCAGCCCTGACCCGAAAGAAGAGTACGATGTGGTGATCGTGGGCGCCGGCGGGCATGGTCTGGCAACGGCCTACTACCTTGCCAAGAGCCACGGCATCACCAATATGGCGGTCATAGAAAAAGGCTGGCTTGGCGGCGGCAATACCGGGCGCAACACCACCATCATCCGGTCAAACTATCTGCAGGACCCGTCTATCGCCATCTATGAACTGGCACGTTCGCTATATGAGACACTGTCTCAGGAACTCAACTACAACATGATGTTCTCACCGCGCGGTGTGCTGATGCTGTGCCAGACCGAACATGAACTCAGGGCGTTCAGGCGCACCGCCCATGCCAACCGGCTGGCGGGTCTCGACTGCCGGATGGTTGATGCAGCGGAAGTCAAACGCATCGTGCCGATCATCAATGACAGCCCGGATGCGCGCTATCCGATCCTTGGTGCCTATTACCAGCCACGCGGCGGCACCGGGCGCCATGACGCACTTGCGTGGGGATATGCCCGCGCCATCGACAATATGGGTGTCGACGTCATCCAGAACTGCGAAGTGACCGGCATGCTGCGCTCAGGCGGCAAGATTACCGGTGTTGCAACCAAACGCGGCACCATCCGCGCCAGGAAGGTTGCCGTCGTCACCTCCGGCCACACATCCAACATTATGGAGATGGCCGGTGTGCGCATGCCGGTGGAAAGTGTCTGCCTGCAGGCACTGGTGTCTGAACCGATCAAACCGGTGATCGATTGTGTGGTCATGGCCAATACGGTGCATGGCTATATGAGCCAGTCCGACAAGGGCGAACTGGTGATTGGCGGCGGTGCAGACCCCTACAACAATTATTCACAGCGCGGCTCGTTTCCAGCCATTGAACACACCGTATCGGCGCTGGTGGAAACGTTCCCGATCATTTCGCGGCTGCGCATGTTGCGCCAGTGGGGTGGTATCGTGGACATGACCGGAGATCGCTCACCGATCATCAGCATGACCGATGTGGGCGGGCTTTATGTCAATTGCGGCTGGGGCACCGGCGGATGGAAATCCATTCCAGGCTCCGGTTTCGTGTTTGCCGACACCATTGCCAATGACAGGCCGCACCCGATTGCCGCGCCGTTTGGACTTAACCGCTTCACCGAGGGCCGCTTCATCGATGAAAGCGTCGCCGCGGCTGTAGCGCACTAGGAACACGACCATGTTGATAATCCAGTGCCCCGTATGCGGGGCTGAAGGCGATGAGACGGACTTCCACTGCGGCGGGCAGGCGCATATCGCGCGCCCGGCAACGGCCGACCCAGACAACATCGCTGACGGCGAACAACGCGATTACCTGTTCATGCGGTTCAATCCCAAGGGCCTGCATTTTGAGCGCTGGCGCTGTGACCGTGGCTGCGGCAAGTGGTTTCATGCCGCGCGCGATACGGTGTCGCTGGAGTTCAAGGCCTATTACGGCATTACAGACTTACCGCCCGCCGACGTGATGAAGCAGGCAACCGGGCAGTGGGCCGACTTCTTCAAGCAGGCCACCGCAACCAGGTCTGCAAC
The DNA here is from genome assembly GCA_013041995.1 of Anderseniella sp. Taxonomy (GTDB): domain Bacteria; phylum Pseudomonadota; class Alphaproteobacteria; order Rhizobiales; family Aestuariivirgaceae; genus Anderseniella. Next base: position 6,236 of record JABDRA010000171.1, read on the forward strand.
CAAAAAAGCGGCTGCGAAGAAAACCGTCACAAAAACATCTGCCGGGCGCAAGGCAGCCCGAGCGAAGGCGAAAAAGTCATGACCGGCAAACCTTACAGACTGCCCGAAACAGCCGCCAAAGGCTCGCGCATTGACCGTTCAAAGCAGATCTCTTTCAGCTTTGACGGCGCCAGAATGACCGGTTTTGCCGGCGACACGGTCGCATCTGCAGTTCTGGCGAGCGGACGCAAGGTGATGGGCCGCAGCTTCAAGTACCATCGTCCGCGCGGCCTGATCGGGCTGGGGTCGGAAGAGATGAACGCGCTGATCGGCGTGGGCGAAGGCGGCCGCAGGGAACCGAACCTCAGGGCGACCCAGGTCGAGCTTTATGACGGCCTGACCGCGACCAGCCAGAACCGCTGGCCGAGCCTGGATTTTGACATCGGCATCATCAACAACAAATTCTCCCGGTTTCTGCCCGGCGGCTTCTACTACAAGACATTCATGTGGCCACGCAGCTTCTGGGAGAAAGTCTATGAGCCGTTTATCCGCAATGCGGCCGGCCTTGGCGAAGCAGCAGGCGAACACGACCCCGATACTTACGAGCAAATGCATGTCCATGTGGATGTGCTGGTCGTCGGCGGCGGCGTGTCAGGCATTGCAGCGGCTCATGCGGCTGCTGCGTCCGGCAAACGGGTCATGCTGGCAGACGAGAACCCGGTACTTGGCGGGGTGGCCGATATCTCGGCCGGCGATATCGATGGTATCAGCCAGACGGACTGGGTTGCCGCACGCCAGGCCGAATTTGAAGAATCCGGCAATTGCCATGTGCTGACCCGCACCACCGTGGTCGGGCATTATCACCACAACTATGTGCTTGCGGCGGAACGGGTTTGTGATCACGACCCAGACCTGCTGGCCCGGGGCGCTCCGCGCCACCGGCTGTGGAAAATCCGCGCCGGCCAGGTCATCGTGGCGTCCGGCGCACTGGAGCGCCCGATTGCATTTGCCAACAATGACAGACCCGGCATCATGATGGCCTCTGCGGCCCGTGGCATGGTAGAGCGCTATGGAACATCGCCAGGCATGAATGGCGTTATTTTCACCAACAATGACGATGGCTACCTGACGGCCCTGAAACTGCATGAGGCCGGCGTCGCGGTCAGCCGCATCATTGATGTGCGCAAGGATGTACCTTCCGCATTGGCCGACGCAGCACGTAATGCAGGCCTCAACGTGCAGGCTGGTGCGGCCATAGCCGGTGTTGAAACAACTTCCGGTGGCAAACAGATCACCGCAGTCAAGATCGCTCCCTATGCAATCGGCCGCGGCCGGGTAGTCAATGAAGAACGGGTCGACTGTGACTTCGTTGCCGTGTCCGGCGGGTACAATCCGGTGGTGCATTTGTGGTGCCACAATGGCGGCAAGCTCCGCTTCGATGATGACATTCAAAGCTTCCGCCCCGACCGGCACGGTGACCTGATCACGGTGGTCGGCAGCGCCAATGGCAACTTTGACCTGAAGGCCTGCGTTGAAGAAGGTTTCGCCGGTGGTGAAACCGCCGCCAGGGCGCTCGGCGGCAAAGCGGCAAAACCTGTGAAGAAGCCTTTGGTCAAAGCCCACAGCGCCGGACCCATCCAGCCGATCTGGTTTGCGCCTGCCACCGGCAGCTATAATGAGGGCAACAAGCACTTCATCGATTTCCAGAACGATGTGACAGCAGCCGACCTGGAGCTTGCGCAGCGCGAAGGTTACGAGTCTGTCGAGCACACCAAGCGCTACACAACCCTTGGCATGGCGACGGATCAGGGCAAGACTTCCAACATCAACGGTCTCGGCGTCATCTCCGATGCAACCGGCAAGCGAATACCCGAAATCGGCACGACGACCTTTCGCCCGCCTTATACGCCCTACTCGTTCGGCGCCATTGCCGGCACCAAGAAGGGCGAACTGTTCCTGCCGGTGCGCCGTACCGCGATCTATGACTGGCACAAACAACAAGGTGCGGCCTGGGAGCCGGTAGGTCAGTGGCGGCGGGCCTATTGCTATCCTCAGGCAGGCGAAACCAGACAGGAAGCCATCAACCGGGAAATTCTGGCGGTACGCGAGAAGGTCGGCCTGCTCGATGCATCGACCCTCGGCAAGATCGAGATCAAGGGGCCGGATGCAGCCAAGCTGCTCGACCTTGTCTACACCAACATGTTCTCGACGCTGAAAGTCGGCAAGGCGCGCTATGGCCTGATGATGAGCGAAATGGGCTTTCTGATGGACGATGGCGTAACGGTTCGCCTGGGCGAAGACCATTACCTCATGCACACGACATCGGGCGGTGCCGACAACATTGTGGCGTGGCTGGAAGAATGGCTGCAGACCGAGTGGACATCGCTGAAAGTATTTGTAACGTCAGTGACCGAGCAATGGTCGCAATTTGCCATAGCCGGGCCAAAAGCGCGCACGGTGCTCGACAAGCTCGACAGTGACATTGACCTGTCACCTGAAGCTTTCGAGTTCATGAGTTATCGCGAAGGCACGCTGGCGGGATATCCGGTGCGGGTGTTCCGGATCAGCTTTTCCGGTGAGCTGTCCTACGAAATCGCCACACCGACGGGATATGGACGCGGTCTTTGGGATGTGCTGATGCAGGCCGGCGAGAGCGAGGGCATAACGCCCTACGGTACCGAAGCGCTCCACGTCCTGCGCGCTGAAAAAGGCTTCATTGTCATCGGGGATGAAACCGACGGCACTGTCACACCGCATGATGTCGGCATGAGCTGGGCCGTGTCGAAGAAAAAAGCTGACTTCATCGGCAAGCGGTCGCTGGATCAGGCATTCTTGGCATCCGAAGGCCGCAAGCAACTGGTCGGATTGCTGACCACAGATCCGCAGGAAGTGTTGCCCGACGGTGCCTACGCGGTCGAGGCCTTTAAATCTGCGCCGCCGATGAAGATGATCGGGCACGTGACGTCGAGCTATTTCAGCCCCACCTTGCAGCGCTCCATCGCCATGGCGCTGATCGAAGGTGGCCAGGACAAGATGGGGGAAACGATCTTGTTCCCCCTGGAGGCCGGCAAGACCGTGGAGGCGGTAATTTCGTCTCCCGTGTTCCTCGATGCAGAAGGAAAACGCCAGAATGTCTGAAGCAGTTTACACCAGCCCGCTGGCACATCTTGAGGACACTCGTG
>JABDRA010000177.1 GCA_013041995.1 Anderseniella sp.
GGTCAGGTGTGCGACGGTGAAAGCAGCCGCGCCGGTTGCGACAGTGGCGGCAGGCGTCGCAGCAGCCAGCGCATCCAGAATCATCTGATCCTTTCTGCGCTTCATGGCGTTTGCAATCGTGCTTGCCAGTTCACTGCGCTCGTCGATGTTGACTTCGGCAGCGTCAAAGATGTCAGTATATTCAGCCGCAATCCAGTTTGTCAGCGTACAAGGAACCAGCGTATGGCTGACATCCATCGGTGTAACATCGGACTGAGATGGACCGCGCTCAGTGGCGGCACCCGCCCCCATTTTGCGGAAGTTGTAAGTATCACCGGTGACGTTATTGCGAACGCGCACGGTTTCCGAGAGGCCTTGGCCGCCAGACTGATAGGCGTGTTTAACCTCATCATCGAACTGCTGGATAGCAGAGCTTGAAAGATGTTTGGACATTGAATGTCTCCTAAACCAAAAAACAAAAAGATTCGTTGCTTTTTCGGTTGTCTGCGATACGCAGGCCGATAATGGCCACCGTCATCGCAGGCCCGGAGATCGGGTTATCCGCTTGGTGGGATTAGGACTGTTGTCCTATTTGTTGAAATCATAGCAGGGGCTTGAATAATTGCAAGCCCCTATAATGAATTAAGCCGCTACCCAGTGAATTTTCTCATTGGGGCCGATGTCTTCATGAAAAACACCAGCAGGCAGATAAGTACATTCGTCGGCATTTGCCACCGGCAGGGCCGGACTTGTACCCTTTCGAATCCAGACCGCAGCATCCAGACAGATTTTAACCGTTCGACACCCATCGGGTGCCGCATCTGTCTGGCCCGCAGCCGTCAGGGTTTTGGGCGTACTGGAAGACACCGCAACCGGCACATCAGAACTAAACGTGCCTTTGACCAGGCCGCTGGAAAATGTGTAATTGAAAATTGCCATTGTATCGCCCTCCAGCGATTAGCCGACCGCCTCTTGTCGCGGTTCATTGCCAAAGAAATCGGAATACATCTTATCGACCTGCTTTTTATAAGCCGGGTCGGTTTCGTATTTGTAGCGACCAGTTGTTTCATCCTTTGCCCACCGTGCCGCTTTGATGTCGTCGTGCGTCACTCCGGTCGGTGCCGGGGAATCATCCAGTGCCGTCGATGCGCCGCGAGTCTTGCTGATCATGCCTTCAAGCAACTCGATAGCCGCTGCATTCGTCGCAATGCCTTTCAGGGTTTCGAACTGGTCGGCATTGAGATTCGCTTGCGCCCAATCAGCGACATTATCGACGCGGGCCTTGCTGTTTTCGCCAAGTTTCTGGAACTCGCCATCCATATCCTGCTGTTGTCCGTCGAACTCCATCTTCATAAAGCCGTGTGTTAACGCAGTGAATGCGTCTTGAGACAGGCCCATTTCAGCCGCTTGACCTTGAAACCACTGCAGAACGGGGTCTTCAGTGTTTAGTTCAGCCTCGATGCCTTCAGGCAGGCTGATTTCATACTCGCCGCCTTCCGGTGCGCCGATGAACTTGCCGGACTCGTGGAATTTTTTTTCGAACTCACCATAAGATTTTGTCAACGCTTCAAGGCGCGTTTCGCCTTTATCCGAGTCCCAGAACTTCTCAGGGACATAGTCAGGCCTTTCAGCAACACCGGTAGGCTCAGCACCTTCGCCGGTTCCAGCATTATCCAGCATACTGCCACCGCCGGCAGGGGTTGAATCGTCTGGCGCTTCTTCGAATAGGGGATAAAACGGGGTAAGTCTCATTCTTTGAACTCCTTTGCTGTTTCGATATTCTTGTGGATAAACCGCACAAAGTTTACGCACCCTTGCCGGATACCGGCATCAAACTCGGTAATACCAGGCTCAACCACCGGCAGGCGCATCAAATAGGTTTCCGTCCACTCTTCCAGCAGCTTTTGACCGGCATCAGTGCCGAAAACCGCCAGAACCAAAGCCGACCGTTCGCGCGCCTTGCGCTCCATTTCTTTGCGCTGTTCGCTGTCTTCCTGACCGTGCAGTGTAAACGGATTAAATTCAGCCATCTTGCGGGGCCTCCTGTTGTGCCTGCATTGCTGCAAGCATTTGCGCAACCATTTCCGTCAATTGGGCCTTTTCGCCCTCAGTGCGCTGTAGTTTTGGCTCAACATTCAATTTGTCGTAGATGTAGCCCGGCACATCCTCGATCTTGATCGATCCAGCAATAATTTCAGGGCCAAGTGGTGCAGACATCTCCATTGCCGTGTTCAGTAGCATCAGGTCTTCTTGGTCTTGCGCTTGCGCCAGGGGCGACGTATGTTTGATTTCAACGTCCCGGCCATCGATCTTGATATCTGGAACCTTCCCGGCCTTGCGGAGAATATCCATGCCGCGCCGTGCGACTTTCTCAATCAGTTCAGTTTCAAGGCGCCCAAAGGATGCCGCCCTGTTCATGTTCAGTTGCTGGCTTCTAAGCGTCATTTCTGTCGCAGTTCTACCAGGCGTTTCAGTAATATCCCCGAAAGGCTCAGAAAACAGGGCCTTGCGGATTTGCTCCTGCAGCTTTTCCAGGATCAATTCACCAACAGTGAAGTCTCCACTACGCTCAAGAGCGCGGATGCTTGGGTTGCTTCTGTCGTTGCTGGCTACCGGGATCATGCCAAAAGGCTCGATCTTTGCCGTGTAGGGGTTGATTACACCGTCATCCATCGCTGTATAAGCGCCGCCCATTGCCATCGCCGCATTGCGCAAGGTGTACTCAACAACAGCATTTGCTGTCTTGATCTGCGGCAAAACAGACATGACACGACCACGTCCCAGCACTTCACCAGGCACCACAAATTCACGAAACGAAATGACCGGGTTTGTGTCTTCCGATTGTGTGTAGATCAGGCATTTCTCTTTTTCAAGAATGATGACAGTGTGATACTTCTCGTCATCAGGCGAATATACAACACCATGCGTAATCTTGAGCTTGGCTTCCGGCTTGTCGTCAATCTGTTTCTGAACTTTCTCAGGGAGTTTCGCATCAGGCCAGTGCCTGGTGATATTGCGCCCTTCCATGTCCCACTTGAACCAATGCGTTTCGATCGATCCCATCGGTCCCTCTTCCGGGAAAACCTGCGCCAGTGGCATGGCACGGAACCGAAAAAGGCTTGTCAGGGAGTCATGATTCTCGTCAAAGATGAAACAACCGGTTGAAATCGCCAAATCCATGCAGGATTCGTGCAGTTCGGTTGCGTAGTTGGAATGATGAATATGGGAAAAAAAGATGTCTTTCGCCTTTTCAAGCGCCTCCTTAATCTTGATGTCTTCCTGAACCTCTTCGGCGTGTTCGATACCTGGTTCAAAGCTGATCCAGTCACGCCACGCGGGACAGAGTGCAGAAACAACACTATTTGCATACTCCTGAACACTGGTGATTGCAGTGCAGTCATAGATATGCGTGTTTTTCTTCTGGCCTTTCGTGGTATTGAATTGGACTTCACGCTGGGGGATGGCGTAGTCATAGCATTCAGCGATATGTGATCCCCAATGGGATTTCCTTACTACCGTCGCCTTACACCGTTTCAGCAGGTCGGCAACAGTGCCAAGCCCGGACGGGGCTGAATAACCTTCATTCATCCCATTGTCTTCGATTTGTTCGCAGCAGGGCCGCGTGACGTGATTAGCGATGCGCGACCGGATTGACTCCGGCTTGTCGCCCTGGTGCGTGACTTCTCTTCGCGATCCAGTTTTCTACGCTCTTCGGCCTGCCTCGCTTCGAACTCGACTTGCTCTTTTGATTTCTTTGGCCCTGAAAGACTGCCCATTGTTGCCCCCTAATAAATGGCGATATAGCTGAAATGGCGTAAATACCAAACTGGCGCGAATACCAATCAGCGCCTTCATGTGTTCGACGCATGTCCATGCCGTGAGAACGTGAGGACAACGAAAAGAGCGCCGTTTAATTGTTGACTTGCAGCGAATAATAGCAGTATTTTCAGCGTCATGCACAAGATGACCGATGAAATCGGAATGTCCGGCAGGTATGAATTTCGTTTCCGTGCTGGCCATTGTCGGATTGACCACAATCCACCCGTGACCCGTCCAGGTTGCAGCAAAGATATGATGGAACCCGTCACGCTGGAATTTATCCCACCAATGCGGTGCACCGCGACAGAACACAATAAGCCAATCCGCACGCTGATAAACAGCTGGATCAGGCAAATCCATCAGGCTTGGTGCCTTTTCAGGTTTGAGGAACTTTGTCATCGATCAAATGGCGTCCAGGAGCCGCCAGCATTGAAAGGTTTTTGAATGCGAGGCGTACCGATGACAGCCTTGCGACCTTCCCCGGCACCCTGCAACCCATATTCCCCAGCCTCACAAATATGTGAATATTGATTTTTGTCCGGCTTGTCGTGGTAACGCGGTTCACCAGGGGCAATGACTCGCTTATAGCGGAACCCGCCCTGCAGGCCTTTGCGCCATATCTTGCACTTGGGGGAAATCATGAAACCAGGCTTGCCATCCATGCAGAGCCTTTTCATGGGCCGGACGATTGACGCCCGCCGTACTGATGGGTCATTCGTGTCAGTAGGCTGCGCATTGATACCAGCAGCCTTTAAAATCTTGAATGGCGTGTCCTTCGTTGTCTGGTTGCCTGAATCGCCAGATGGATCACCCTTGCCCATTTCGAACGTGAAATCAGGATAATGCATGTCAATGTACCGCTTCAATTCTGGCGCAAACTCGGTGGCGCTGAATCCATCAGTGACAAATTCATCAAAGCCGACATATCGGCCAATGCCAGGAATGAACTGGATGAAGGCAGCGGCAGGCGTCATACCAAAGTCAAAACCGAGGCGAATCGGCAACTTTGGATCGGGGATGTAATCGTCAGGCAGGCAATGAACTGAATCGACATATTCAGGATAAATAGGCTTTCCATCGGAGACAAAACCATATTCATTGCACAGATTGACCTTGATCCAGTCTTTCGACTTACCAGCCATGCCGTTGGTGTAGTAACCGTCTGGCAGGTTATCGAGGTTTTCCGCATCTGGATTAGGCCTGAACCCTTCACCGTCGATGAAAAGCCCACCAGGTTGTCGATGAAACAACCAGTTATGCGGCCTTGCCTCTTCCGACAAGTTATAGTACCAGTGATCCTCATCAGGTGCGTTTGTGTCACCGGTCATACCGTGCCATGTCGGTTCAACACCACCATCAGCCATTGACGGATAGCGCCCGTGCCGCAAGTCAGCCATGTCGATAACCGCTTTGGATAACTCCTTGACCTCATTCAGCCAAAAGCCTGTTGCTTGCGTACCCCGGAGTTTCTTGATGGAGTCGGGCCGATCCAGAGCCAGAAAGATCATTTCTGACTCAACCCGTGTTCCATCTTCCAGCAGGAAGGAAATCACATGGCGCGGTGGATAGGATTGCGTGAACTTGCCCAAATCACCGACAACAGCAAGCCAATCCTTGATTGTTGTGGTTTCCAGATCGGGGTAAGTGTTACGGATGGCGAACCAGCGTGAAGGCCTGATCCCTTCCGCGTTTGGCTCCTGGTCGCACATCAATCGGAATATTTTCATGCATGTCGTGATTGTCTTGCCAGAACCAAGAGGCCCCATGATCAGGGAAACGCGGGATTGATCCTGATAGTAGTCAACTAGGACCTCGCCCGGCAGATCGATGCGGAATTCAATCTCTTGCGTCAAGAGGCACCCTCATGCAGCTGAGTCAACAGGCCGTGAATCAGGTCAACCGCCTGCAGGCTTCCAATCAGCGGCCCTGAACACCGGTAGACCGACCAGCCAAGAACCATCGCGTGGTGATACTTTTCCAGGTCTTCGGTGAATCCCTTGCCTCGTGTATGACGACCGCCAGAGAAAGCGCCGCCTTCAATTTCCACGGCAAATTTATGCTCAGTCCATGCGAAATCAAAGCGCCAATCTTTCAGGCCAGCATCTTTCAGCCTGTTTCGAAGGCCCTTCCCCGGCCCGCCGGCCGCGTGGGCCGCAAACCGGTACTCTCTTTCCATGCCAGTAAGTAGGCCCCTTGACCGAAGCTGTATATACAACTCTTCTTCCAGGTGGCTCACTTGTCAGATACCCCGCCCTTGGTGTAATCCTTGACACGAACAACCGTTTCATTCGTCTGTTCAATCTTGTCTGTGAATAGCTTGTTGTGCCTACCAAGCAGTTCAAGGGCCTTATTTGCCCCAGAATGTTCGAATTTGTATTCACCTACAGGGTTCCCATCTTCATCGCAAACAGCCTCTTCCTGCATACAACGATCAGCCACTTTCTTGAGCTGACCCAGAACCCAATCCCCTGATATTTCAGTACGCTTGTTGCGTTTAGCATTAAGTTTTTCAATCCTTTTCTGAATTTCATCATTTTTCAACAGTCGTTGACCTTGTGAATATGACGTTTTTTCAGAGTATCCAGCCCGTTTTGCCGCTTGTGTTGCATTCAGATCAACAATGTACTCAAGAGCGAAACGCTTTTGTTTCTCATTCAGTGGCATTGCTGTTCCTCCTGCAGTCGCTCAATGGTTTGGGCAAGTAATTCTGGTTCTGAGCCGAAGTTCTGTTCGAATGTGGCTTGACCTGCATGGATAGCCACGCCATGCCCGCCGTTTTGATGATGATCAGGGCATAGAGGGATCACCAGGAAGTCACTGGCACGTTGACTCATACCGACAGCAAAGCGTGGATGATGGAGTGCAGCAGGCTTTCCACAGTCTTTGATGATGCATCCGAGTGCGGCAACACGAGACTTGTGCAGGTCTGCGGCCTTACTCATGCGGCCCTCTTTGCTGCTTCTGCAGCCATCAGGTCATTCTTGTCTGGAAGACTGACAGCCCATGTAATAGCGGCATCTCGCTGCACTTTGGTCATGAAGTCATACATTTGGTGAACGTCCATCAGTTCAGTATGCAGCAATTTGCGATTGTGGTTTCTGACAATTTCGCGCTCCTGTTCGGTCATGTCTTTCATCAACCGGCCTTGAATGGTGAAGAATTCAGCCCATTCCGCGTCATCTGCAGCAAGGATGCCAGGCATGAATCGGCCCTTATATTCGTCGTTCCATTCTTCTGCCGTCTTGCCTTGCGTCTTTTCCTGCTTTTCCATGATACCCATCCACATCCATTTCAGACCGTGCTGTTTGGCGTTTCTGGTTGTCTTATCATCTTGTATTGTAACAAGAATTTTAGTTCCTGCAGCAAACAAACCGGCAAGGAATGACAGGAGATTACCGAAAACCTCTTCATCCTTGTCGATTGTGAATTGCTGCTTTCTCACTCTGCAGGTTCTTTCTTTGGTCTTCCAGGGCCGCGTTTTCCTGTTGAGCCAACGCCACCGGTGCCGCGTTTGGTTGTTGTGCCGAACTCATCGACCGTTACCAGCTCAGGGGAAACAACCGGCATCAGAAGCATTTGCGCGACTCTTTCGCCTGCTTTCATCTCGATAATGCCACGTGGCTGGCCCTGCTGGTTGCTGTTGCGAAGAATCAGCTTGATTTCACCTTGATAGTCACTATCGATAATGCCGGTGCCATTGCCAAGAACCAGGCCAAGCTGGCCAAGGCTTGACCGGATATGCACTTGACCGACGACACCAGGATCAGCAATGTGGACGGCGATACCGGTGCCAACTGTCATTTGCTGCCCGTGAAACAGCTTCACATCTTTCAGGACACACAGATCAAACCCGGCGCTTCCATCAGTCATTGACTCCGGCACTACTGCAGACGGGGAAAGTTGTTTAATCTCGATTTTCATATTGTTACCAGGTAAGGGGTTTATCTTTCATATCGTCTTTCGGGGCAAAGCGCCGCGCCTGGTCGGCTGGCAGTTGCGTTACGATGTAGAGCCATTGACCCGGCTTGAGCATCCTTAACGCTTCTCTGAAATCGAAAACGGCTCCATCGATGTTGTCATCGGTTATCGAGGGTTCTGCCACGGTCCGGCCTTTGTCGATCAGCTTCATGTCAATTTGAATAGTCATTTCAATCTATTTTGCCCCGTTTTTAGACTCTCTTTATCGATCTGGCTTTTGATCACTTCCGGCGGTTTATCGCTCTTGATCCATTCCCCGTTAAGGAAATAATATGCGAAACCATGTGCGCCGATTTTGTACTGGAGGCCATTGATTGTTGTCATACTAGATTTCATCTACCTATTCTCCGTTTATCTGCTATTCACCAACCAGAACCGCTTATACCGCTTGCCATTGCTGGAGACTTCCCACGCTTCACGGAACTCGTGGCCTTTCGCCTTTAATTCCAACAAGCGCGGATGCGCCCGGACAATATCTAAATCCAGGATAAGGTCACGATATGTAAAGCCGCGAATATTGCGCCGCTTTGCGAGTGACAGGATGTCTGCGTGTTGGCTCATTGCTTTCCTCTATCGTCATTCTGTTTTCAATTTCGCTTGTCCGACAAAACAAGCTTGGCAAATATCCCACTGTTATAC
>JABDRA010000178.1 GCA_013041995.1 Anderseniella sp.
ATTGTGCACAGGTACTCGATCTCTTCGGTCGATATTTCGGGTTTGCCCATGTCACGCCCGTGTTCAGCATCAGTGGTGCCGATCAGGGTGTAGTCGCCTTCATAGGGAATGGCGAAGATGATGCGGTTGTCGTCGTTCTGGAAAATGTAGGCCTTGTCGTGGGCAAATTTACGCCGGATGACAATGTGACTGCCGCGCACCAGGCGGACGTTGCGGACGTCATTTTGTCCGAAAACCTCTCTCAACACGCCGTCGACCCAGGGGCCTGCGGCATTGACGATGACGCCGGCGGTAACGGTTTGCCTGTAGCCTGAGAGCGTGTCTTCCATCTCAACCCGCCACTGGCCGTCGGTGCGTTGCGCACGGGCAACCGTGGTATGTGTCCGCATGTCAGCGCCGCGCTGCGCGGCATCGAGAGCGTTCAAGACGACCAGGCGGGAATCCTCGACCCAGCAGTCTGAATATTCAAAAGCCTTTTTGAACAACGGTTTCAACGGCTTGCCGACCTCATCACGCTGCAGGTTTACGCTGGATGTCGCAGGTAGGAGCTTGCGCCCGCCGATATGGTCATACAGGAACAGCCCCAGCCGCAGCAGCCAGGCCGGGCGCAGGCCGGAATGGTGCGGCAGGACAAACCGCATCGGCCAGATGATGTGCGGTGCGTTCTTCCACAGCACTTCGCGTTCCATCAGTGCCTTGCGCACCAGCATGAACTCATAATGCTCCAGATAGCGCAGGCCGCCATGAACCAGTTTCGTGGAGGCCGATGATGTGCCGCCGCCGAAATCGCCTGCCTCACACAGGCATACCGAATAGCCGCGGCCAACCGCATCGCGGGCGATGCCGCAGCCATTGATGCCGCCACCGATGACCAGCACGTCATAATGAGGCGTCAGGCGGGCGTGTTGCGACTGCTTGTTCATTCCGCCGCCTTTCCGGCCATCATGTCGGCCTGTGCGACCTCGAGGCGGATTTTCGCGACGCTGCAAATCTTCTGGATGGAGCGGGGAGGTTGCTCGTCGGTGACGAAGACATCGATGTCTTCCAACTGGCCGATCTGCACCGGTGCACGACGTTCGAACTTGCCGGTATCGGCCGCCAGTATGGAGGTGCGGGCCTGACCCAGAATGGCCTGCGAGACGCGCACTTCGCGGTAGTCAAAATCAAGCAGGCAGCCTTCTTCATCAATGGCCGATGTCCCGATCACGGCAAAGTCGACCTTGAATTGCCGGATCAGGTCAATCGCTGCGGCACCGACAATGCCGCCATCGCTCTTGCGCACCATGCCGCCGGACACCACCACTTCAACACCCGGCGCGTCGGACAGTATGTAGGCGACATTGAGGTTGTTGGTGATCACCATCAGCCCCTGGTGGCGGCGCAGGGCATAAGCGACCTGCTCGGTTGTGGTGCCGATATTGAGGATAAGCGACGAATTGTCAGGGATCATTTCAGCAATCGCGCGCGCGATCCGGGCCTTGCCGTCTGCGGCAATTTCCCGGCGGGCCTGATAGGCCATGTTGACCGTGTTGGACGGAAATACCGCACCGCCGTGAACCCGGTTGAGCTTTTCAATGTCGCACAGGTCATTGAGATCCTTGCGGATTGTCTGCGGCGTGACGTCAAATCGGTGCGCAAGTGTTTCCACATCCACGCGGCCTTCGCGGCGCGCGATCTCAAGAATATCCATCTGTCTGGGCGGCAAGGCCGTCACGATGCGCTCCTTCGGTTGTTTTCATAATAGTTGCGATTTTTTTCGAATAAATCAAATAGAAAACCATTGACTTTCGTTTTTATTCGTTATGTCCTAGCGCTGTGACGCACCGCTGTCGTGAATGAGTGCGTACGCAATCAGTTGGAGGAGACATCATGAAAAAGCTGCTTTTGGCGTCAGTTGCGGTATTTGCACTGGGCGCTGCGGCTCTTCCTGCGCAGGCCGACAAGGCCGCGGCAGAGAAGTGGGTAAACGACGAATTCCAGCCATCCGCGCTTTCGAAAGAAGACCAGTTGAAGGAGATGGACTGGTTCATCAAGGCGGCGGAGCCGTTCAAGGGCATGGAGATCAACGTGCTGTCGGAAACCATCCCGACGCACGAGTATGAATCCAAGACGCTGACCAAGGCGTTTGAAGAAATCACCGGCATCAAGGTCAATCACCAGCTTCTCGGCGAAGGTGAGGTTGTGCAGGCCGTACAGACCCAGATGCAGACCAACCGAAATTTGTATGATGCCTACATCAATGACAGCGACCTGATCGGCACTCATTCGCGCCTGCAGCAGGCGGTCAACCTGTCCGACTGGATGGACGGCGAAGGCAAGGGTGTCACCAATCCCGGCCTTGATGTGGAAGATTTCATCGGCAAGTCGTTTACCACCGGGCCGGACGGCAAGCTTTACCAGTTGCCTGACCAGCAGTTCGCCAACCTGTACTGGTTCCGCAAGG
>JABDRA010000187.1 GCA_013041995.1 Anderseniella sp.
GTTGTGAACCGTGGCCTGGCCCATTCCTGCCAGATGGCAAGCAAGGTACCGCTGATGCCGAAGCCGAGCAATGCGATACTGATAGCCATGAAGGCAAAGTGATGCCACTGGACGATGGCGAACAGCCGAACGAGCAACACCTCATAGGCCAGAACGGCCACTGAAATGACAGCAAGAGCGAGGTGCGGGATCACGGCGAACCTCGGGTGAAAGGAACGAACCGGACTGGTATGAGCTGGCGGGTCTGGAGCTGATCCCCGGCGGTCTTCTCGACCAGCGTCAGATACTGGGGTCCAAACACGCCACCAATGGGGATCACTATGCGTCCACCGGGCTTAAGTTGCTTGATAAGTGGCGGCGGGACATGGCCTGCCGCCGCGGTGACGATGATCCCATCAAACGGACCGCAATCCGGCCAGCCGTAGTAGCCGTCGCCCACCTTTGTTTGAACGTTGGTGTAATCAAGAGCTTTGAGGAGTGCGGCCGCAGTCTCACCAAGTTCCGGGATGATCTCGATCGTGCAGACTGTTTCGGCCAGCCCGGCGAGAACCGCGGCCTGGTATCCCGACCCGGTACCGATCTCGAGCACCTTCGCATCCCGGTTGACCTTTAACAATTCGGTCATCAGGGCGACAATAAACGGTTGCGATATTGTCTGACCGTGGCCGATTGGAAGCGGTCTATCCTGGTAGGCCCGGTGCTCAACGCGCCTCGGCACGAAACGGTGTCTGGGAACTTCGCTCATAACCTTCAGAACGTTGTCGGATATGCCTCCCGTGCTGGCTGTCTCGGGCAGTGTTGCTGCGTAGCCCTTGATGGTATGCACCATCGCCGCGCGCAATTTCGGCCAACGGTCCATTGCTGCGAAGCCTGCTCTTTGGTGGGCTGCAATTGCGATCAGTACAGCCAGCAAGCACAAGAGCAATGAAGGCCATCTATGCATGAGATGTTTCATGGCATTATGTAGTCCTGCCGATAGAAAGTCATCGATCCGGTACAACCCATATTATATTACCGACTTCGACCAATTCAGCGCCATGACGTAGATCAACGTCTCGCTGCCTTGATCCGAGTATTCAAGCCAGTAAGGGTGGGTGGAGATCACAGCCGAAAGGGCGGCTGGGCGGAACACGTTTCGCTCGCCAACTGCCGAACATGTTCTTCAAGAGCGCCAGCATCAATCGCTTCTTTCTGTTTGGTCTGTGCTGTCATCGTTGCTCAGTCTCTCCGCCACCAGAGCGCTGAATGAACCCAGCTTCTGAATAGCCTCACCATTTGCCGCGCGCGCCTGCTTCTTCGGTATTGAATATCCAGCCAACCACCTCGCCTGGATCAAACGTGTCTTCCTCGGCCCACCATTGCCGGCTTACTGCAAAGTTGCGGTCGTAGTGCGACGAGGTATCCGTCTGTGTTTCGCATTGCATGACCTGTTGAACAGCTCTGAGGCGAGACTGCCACACAGCGCAATTTTCTGGTGTCAGGTCGACCCACCCATGATGTGCGCCCGGTGATTTGATCACTGGGCCACGCAAAAGTCGCAACCCATCGCAAAGCAGAATGGGTATGCCGATGGAGATCATACGGGTTCGCAACTCTCGGTCGCTCAAGACTTGGTGCTCCAGTTGACGAGCAAGAGCATCAGGATTCTGTGCGAGGATTTCTGCGATTGTCATTCCACCCTGCTTTAGCAGAGAGGCTTCGAACAGCAACTTCGACAGACGCGGGGGACCAAGGATCTCAAACGCGACAGCCTCTCCGTGTTCACCTTCCAACTGCTCCATGCGGTTGATCACAACCTGGCGAAGAAACCCGCCGCGATAGGAAGGGTCGATCACAGCGCCATCAAGTGCCGCTACAATGTCCTTGCCGGTGTTACCGCCTTTGAGTTCGTACAATACAGTACGGGCGATATCTTCTGGCGTAACGAGCTGCATCTGACCGAGTGCCGTGATTGCGGTAAACTCGCCCCGTGAGAACAGACCGTTCTCACCTGTGTCGATATAGACACCTTCAAGGGTGCCGCCGGCCGGCTCGCCGAATTCGCCTGAGGTGACGAGGTTTGCCTCATCATTGGCGGCAACGGCACTATCAAGCGAGCAATCGTAGAGAGTGATGTCCCGGCCACGCGAGCGGATCGGCCCGAAGGCAATTTCCCGCCAGCCGATCACGGCTGCCGGCTTTACCTCCTTGACGATTTCGGGAGCATCCGGTGTGCGGGCCATAAGGAATATCAACTGGCTTTGAGCTCCGGCGATCGCGGCCTTGGAGAGCAACATCCGGGAAGGTTTTTCTTCTCCGTGCGTATAGGGGATGTTGAGACCCATGCCGCCGGTGCCGGTGGTCCCCACCTTGATGTAGGCCTGCGTGCCGGCACGCTGCAGCGCCTGGTGCAGCAGCTGGGTATGGCGGACGAGTTGCGGGATATAGAGCGATGTCAGCAACACTTCCACATCCGCACTCTTCATCGCTTCCGTTGAGTGCTCCACCAACCCTTGCGCCAGTGAGTAAACATTCTGGTAACTGATGGCTGTGGCGGTATTCATGCAATCAATGACAATTTGCGCGGGCTCATTGTTGAGGCCCGGCAATTTGCCCTCGATTATATGTGCGAGCGTGGACGATGCCGCAATGTCCTCGCCGAGCGGATCCAGGATATCGGCAATAAATCGAAGGCGTTTTTGCTTGTCGGCCATAACCGCGGCGCGCGAAGTTGGCGCGTTGCTCTGCCATGCAGCTCTCAGAAACACATCACCCCATACCGGCACAAGCTGGATTTGCGTATCCTGGAAATCCTCAAGAAGCCGTTCTACCGCAAGCTCGGCTCTTTCGCGCCGTCTCGCGGCGACGACGAGTCTGGATGGACCAGTCTCCATCAACTGGCGGCAAACCGCCGTGCCGACCAGGCCGGCACCGCCGAGAACAAGGATTTTCTTGCCTTCAATTTCCATGACGTCATCCTCAGGATTTGCCGCCATAAACACGGCGCAGTTCGGTTTTCAGTACTTTGTCGATCGCGCTTTTGGGAAGCTCGTCGAGGAAGACATAGCGACGCGGGATCTTGTATCCGCCAATCTTGCCGCGGCAGTGGGCAATCAGCTCTTCTTTGCATAGTGTCTCGCCAGGTGAGGGCACAACGGCGCCGAGCAAGGCTTCACCATAGGTATCGTCCGGCACGCCGATCACGGCGCATTCATGGACTTTTGGATTCTGGTGGAGAACGGCCTCAACCTCGGAAGAGAACACCATCTCTCCACCGGTGATGATCATGTCCTTCTTGCGGTCCAGCAGAAACAAGTATCCGCCTGTATCCAGACGACCTATGTCGCCTGTATGGAACCAGCCCGACTTAAATGCCTCTGCAGTGGCATCGGGTCTGTTGAGATACGCTTTGGCGACATTTGGACCGCGGACAACAATCTCACCTGCTTCGCCGTTTCCCAGTTCATTGCCCTCAGCACTGACGATCTTGATGTCGACGCCGGGCAGCGATCGGCCGACGCTCTTGAGCAGTAGGTCATCATTGGCATCCAAGGCCTGTTGGTGGTCATTCATAGACAGCATCGTTAGAATCGGGGATGTTTCCGTAAGACCGTATGCCTGAATGGCATCGACGCTTGGAAAGCGCGCAAGCATCTCTTTGATGCGCTCAACCGATATCGGCGACGAGCCGTAGATGATCTGCTTGAGGCTGGACAGGTCATAGTTCGCGAAGTCGGCGGCCTGCATGGTCATGACCAGCATGGTCGGCGTCATGAGGATCACGGTGATGCCGCAAGCCTGGATTGTTTCAAGGACGGCTGCCGGAGAGAACTTTGGCAGGTAGACGTGTGCGGCGCCGGAAATGAAATAGGGTGTCGCCAGTAGGTCCGCTGAGTGAAACATCGGCGCCACGTGCAAATAAACATCGTCGTTGCGCGGGCCCAACTCGAAGCCCAGTTGCATCGCGTTGGCAGTGATGTTGAGATGGCTGAGTGGCACGCCCTTGGCGCGTCCAGTCGTACCGCCGGTGTAAAGAAGCAACGCCTCATCGTCAGGCATCGCGTCTTGGGGTTCTGACGGGGATGCACCATCGACCAGCGCCTCATAGCTGGCTTGCAAGGTTTCAGAGCCAGTGGCTGATATCGGCAGGACATTGTCAGCCCAGCGTTTCAGTGCAGCCTCGCCAAACAATTCACAATTAGTCCCGTCGACGATTACCAGCGAACACGCTGCATCATCGAGCACATATGCGATTTCTGGTGGGGCAAAACGGTGGTTGATGGGGACCGGTACAGCTCCCATCCAATAGCCGGCACAAATTAATTCCGTATATTGAAGACTATTCAGGGCGATGACCCCGTAACGATCGCCGCGATGAACGCCTTTGGACTGCAGGACCGATGCTGCCCGGGATATCCGATTGACGAATTGCGTCCAGTTGAGCGAGTTCTCTGCATCGATGATGGCAGGCCGCGCGGCGTGCAACCGGGCCGTTCTGGTGAGCATCGATGTGAGCGTGAACATCGCTTACGATCCCAACTAACGGTTGAACAACCAAAACAACAGGCTCAGCGCGATGCTGATGATGATCGATGTCATGACTGGGATGTAGATTCGGACATTTTCCCGCTCAATGACGATGTCGCCGGGCAATCGTCCAAATCCGAGTTTGTCCGCCAAAAGCCATGCCACGCCGATGGCAATGAGGATGATTCCGATAAGGATCAATGTCTTTGCCATTTTGCTCTCACTGCAACGCACCTATGATTGGACCGGCCACCTTAAACTTGCCTTCGTGAAAGGCTTTGACCGGGATCAATGGCCGGAATGCCCAAGACTTCGAAGAACAAGCCCCGGCCATCGTGTTGGAATGGCTGAGGCAACTGGGCGACAGAAAGTTCTATGTTCGCTTGCAACGCAGAGGCTTCAAAGGCACGCTAGCGTCAATGTTCGTCTTGCTGGGCGGCAAGGGATGCTTCCTGATAGAGCCTGTCCGCTTGTCCTTCATATCTTGATGAAAAATGAAATTGTTCGAACCTGCGGACATTTGCCCGCCGAGCAATCATCCCTGCCTGATGGGCAGTCAGATGCATTTTTCTTGCCGCGATCTCTGCATCAGCGTGAAGAAATGGCGTTTCGATGAACAGATAGTCGGCGTCGGCGGCAAGTAAGATGACCTTTTCAATATTGTCCGGTGTGAAACCTATGTCGGTGACATAAGCAATCTTCTGACCGGGTGAAACTTTCACCAGTTGCCGCAAATCACCCAAAGACTGTGTGGCCTCCTGTAAGATCCCGTTCGAGCGCCATTTTGCCGTGATCTGGGTATCATCTCGCGCGCCTTGCCGCATGGCCTGTTTGAGTTCCTGCAACCACGGTCCGATACCAAGCCCCATGTCGGTGACCCGGTTTCGCCAGACATTAAGATGCTGTTTTTCTTCGACGGCGAATGCGAGGCACGGAATTCGGTGGTCGAGGTGAACCGCGCGGACGGAGTAGGCCGTTTCGTCGACGATGACCCCATCAGTAACCTGTTGTTCAGTCAGGTCCTGCCGCTCAAAGGCATTTTGGAAGCGGAACTGCGCCGCGTGCAG
The DNA here is from genome assembly GCA_013041995.1 of Anderseniella sp. Classification (GTDB taxonomy): domain Bacteria; phylum Pseudomonadota; class Alphaproteobacteria; order Rhizobiales; family Aestuariivirgaceae; genus Anderseniella. Next base: position 5,574 of record JABDRA010000187.1, read on the forward strand.
CATTCCATCGGCATGGTATTCGCAAGCTACAATTGAAAAATCCGCGGCACTTTCATCAAAAAGGTTCCATGTATAACCGCCCAGTTTGTTTTCGACCTTGCCGATGAAGCCCTCAGGCCCTGTAATCTTCAGCTGCTTCGGCCGACCCAGCATGGTCTTCACAAGCCTGTCAAACCCGCAGAAATGGTCCATATGGGTGTGGCTGACGAAGGCATGCGTCAACCGCAGGATCTTGCGACTAGGCAGGTTTGCAACATCGCCTATGTCGAAGAGCATGGCGCGTTTTTCGTGCAGGAAGTCAACAAAGACGCCAGGGTCGCCGAAGGGTTCGTTGATCAGTGCCGGATGCATGAGTGGGGTCATGAACCTATTTCCTGTGGGAAGATCCGAACGTGGCCGGTGCCGTCTTCTCGTTCCTCAATTTTTACGCTTGCCAGTCCAAACTGTTCAACTAGCCAGGCGTGGGTCTCCAAGTGCCCTGTGATACGATCGACCGAGAACTGCGATGTGCCGTTCGCAAATGCAAGCGGCAGGATGAGCTGGTCTGCCAGATGATGCTCAAGCGCCGCGCTGGACGTCTTATGGGCAAGAAGCTGCTCAACGGCTTCAGCTGCAACATCCTCGGCCTGTTTTCCGCGCTTGCCATGGGCGCAAAATCCACCACGCACATGGGCGTATTGAGCGGTCAGAAAAATGCCGGCCCCGCTGTTTTTTGACTCGACCACATCGGCATTGAGTGCCGACGGAATCCCGGCTTCATCGAGAAGCGCTTTGGCGCGTTCAGCCATCCGGTTCGAGATGTGGTCCGGCAAATGAGCAGCGACAGAACGGCCCGATACAATCTGAAGCGGGCCCTTGTCAACTAGGCGGAATGGTTTGAGCGGATGCGTGCTGCCGGAAATTGAACACCGGACAAGGCCACCGCCTGCTGGGAACCATCCCCAGCGGCGCAACTCGATATCGGTTGTGACGCCGATCATTGCAAGCGTCGGAAGCCAGACATCTTGGAGGTAGTCAAATGGCGGGCTCCAGGGGACGTGCGTTCCCCCATGAATGTCTACTTGCGAAGGACCATCGGCAAGCGCAAGCGGGATCAGGACCGCCTGAAGCACGAGTGGCGCACTGCCGGCGCTACCACCTTTGCGTGCGGCTGCGACATCGAAAACGTAGTGGCCCGATTTAACCGGTTCGCCGGGGGTGAATTCCAAGTTCTCAGAATGGAGTTCGTCGCCGACAAGTTGGGCTGCACAGATCGCGGCCACTGCTCGCACTGCCGTCAAGTGTTGGGTAGCTAGCCCTGGTCTGCGACGCCGAGCACGGATGTTCTCAAGCCGCACTGGCCGCTCTGTGATTGCGGCAAGGCTCAACGCTGACCGCAGTATCTGACCGCCACCTTCGCCATGCGAACCATCAATGATCAGCCGTTTGGCGCGCCGTTCGCTCGCGGAGTAGTGCCTCGCCATCTTGCCATTGGCCTTCTTCAAGATAGGGCTGCCGTGGTCTTGCCCTGATTAGTCACAACCAACGTCCGCTTTAGCCCCGAAAGCACACATAATTGTCCTCAAATTAGAACATCCCTGTTGTCCTCAGCGACTTCCTTGTTCGGTGAATTTTGTTCCCTGTTCCATTTGCAATTTTCCCTGTTCTGAATCTTAGGGAAATCTACCTCTAAGCCCCTGTCTTTGCGTGGTAACTTTAATTGTGAAATAGCCGTAATCGGTTCATTTTCGCAGTTTTCCCTGTATTTTCCCGTATATCAGGGAAAGTGACATCAGAGACGAGTTCGCCACAGACTGCACACACCACCACCCTTATCCGTCTCTCTTCGTTGGTTTTAGAGGCGTTTTGCCATTGCCAAGGCTTGTTGAAGTTTTGTGGCATTAGAAGTGTGAAGTTGAGTTACTTCAATGAGTTGCGTTTGGTCGGTCAGGTGTTGAGTCAAGCCGTTGATCGCTAGTGCCTCAAGTTTTGCCACAGGAAGGCGCATGCATTCAGACCTTTTCGCTTATCCTGCATCAGCCTGCTCGAGATGCAATTTGTCAGTCACAACGCGGATCGTTTCGTAAGAAACATCGATGCCTGGTTCAGCGAGAATATCTTCGACATCGCGAAAACCCACACTATATCACAGAGCATAGGCTTGCTGATACGCCACCGTAATGCCCCATATCCAACACGTTCTTCCGATACAAATTCCTCGTTTATCCATTGATCTATGTCTTGTGGATGAGATTGCTATCTTGTTCAGCCGTGTCCCAGAGACAGTATTTGTTTAGAGAGAATAATCTATAGATTATTGTGCGGTGAGCGCCCAAACTTGTCGTTTTGGGGTAGAAAGAAAGTGGTATGATCAAAGATGATGATGATATCTTCGGGCATCTGCAGCAACAAATTGACCGGCGACGAAACACCCCTGTCGACGTTGTGTGGACTGACCCGGGTTCCTATCGGCTTGCGCGATGTATTGGCCAGCAAGGATTAGTGGTTGTGAACCAGACAACTGCGGAACTTGTGCTGGAAACAGACACGGATCAGATTGTCAGAATACCAATGAGCGCTCAACTCATAGAACAAGTTGGCCAGCTTTTGTCCGCCATGCCAAGGGGCTATCTGGCTGGATTTAAGTCTGACCGATAGGTAACTCTTATTCGAAATTTCACTGGGCGATACAAATCGCTTGTTTGGTGTTTTTGACTCCCGGAAGCATTGTCAGAGGAATAGTCCTTGAGGCGGGCAGTGGCGTTAGCTAGCGTTCAAGGGTGAGAAATCCGTTGGACGAAATGTTCGTGAAGATCAATGGAGAATTGTACGAAACCAGTTTCGGCTGCGTTGAGTTATTCTGACAATGCCTTTGACGAAGCCAACGCCTCTTACTCGACAGTTACCGACTTTGCCAGATTCCGTGGCTGATCAATATCTGTACCCATGAAAACGGCGGCATGGTAGGCTAGAAGTTGTACTGGAACCGCATAGAGAATTGGATTCACAAAGGCGTTGGCCTTGGGCACGCGGAACTGCTCGAACGTGCCTGAACCATTGCCATTGCCGTTGATTTCATCCGTCAGAAGCACAATCTTAGCACCACGAGCCGCCACTTCTTCCATGTTGGAAACGGTCTTCTCATAAAGAGCATCGTGCGGCGCGATGACGATCACGCGCACATCTTTGTCAATCAGTGCGATGGGGCCGTGCTTCAGTTCGCCGGCGGCGTAGCCTTCGGCATGGATGTAGGAAATCTCCTTCAGTTTCAGCGCACCCTCCAGCGCGATCGGATAGTTGATCCCGCGGCCGAGGAAAAGCACGTCGGTGGCATCGGTGAGCTTTTTGGCGATGCGTTTCAGGTCGTCCTCGTGGCGCAGCATATCGGCTATCTGGCGCGGTACCTTCAGCAGTGCCGACACAAGCTCGCGTTCCCTTTCAGCAGTTATGGTATTCCTGTCGCGGGCAGCAGCCAGCGCCAGACATGCCAGCACGGTGAGTTGGCAAGTAAAGGCCTTGGTGGAAGCGACACCGATTTCCGGGCCGGCATATGTCGGCATGATCGCATCGCAGTCGCGTGCAATGGAAGAGTCCTGCACATTGACGATACCGAGCGTGTGCTGGCCCTGCTCGGCGCAGTACCTCAGCGCCGCCAGGGTATCGGCGGTCTCACCGGACTGGGAGATGACCACTGACAGCCCGCCTTCGGCCAGCGGGGCTTCGCGGTATCGGAACTCCGAGGCGATGTCGATGTCTACCGGCAGGCGTGCGACCTGTTCGAACCAGTATTTTGCGGCAAGACCCGCATAGTAGGCCGTACCGCACGCGGTGATGGTCAAGCGGGACAAGCCGGCAAAGTTGAACGGTAAATCTGGCAGCTTCACCCGCTTCTCGCCCATGTCAATATATTCGCCGAGTGTGTGTCCGATGACTTCCGGCTGCTCGGCGATCTCCTTGGCCATGAAATGGCGGTGGTTGCCTTTGTCCGCCATATAGGCCGTGGCTTTTGTGAACCGGACAGGACGTTTGACGGGCGCACCGTTCTCATCGAAAATGTGGACGGACTTGCGTGTCAGGACTACCCAGTCGCCCTCGTCCAGAAACGTTACCTTGTTGGTGAACGGCGCAAGGGCCACAGCATCGGAACCCAGAAACATTTCAGCTTCACCGTGGCCGACTGCCAGCGGGCTGCCGCGCCGGGCGCCGATCATCAGATCCTGCTCGCCGGAAAAAATGATGCCAAGGGCGAAGGCGCCATCGAGGCGTTTAAGCGTAGCTTTTACGGCATCGACCGGCGATTTGCCGTCAGCAAGTTCGCAGGAAATCATCTGAACGATAACTTCTGTGTCGGTCTCGGTCTCAAAGTCGCATCCGGCTTGTTCCAGCTCTTCGCGTAGCTCGCGGAAGTTCTCGATAATTCCGTTATGGACAACTGCAACGCCTTTTGCGGCGTGGGGATGAGCGTTGTTCTCGGTCGGCGCACCATGGGTCGCCCAGCGGGTATGGCCGATACCGGTGGTGCCGGCGAGCGGGCGGGAAGCCAATACCCCTTGAAGGTTGTTCAGTTTGCCCGGCGCGCGTTGGCGCATGAGTTCGCCGTCCTCAAGCGTTGCGATGCCTGCTGAATCGTAACCGCGATATTCAAGCCTGCGCAGGGCATCCAGCATCAATGGTGCGACCGGTTGTGAGCCAAGGATTCCAACAATACCGCACATTTGATCAGCCTCCGGATGCCCGCGGCCTGAATGTTCCCTGCTTGGGTGCGTCTGCCTTTTTCCGGGCCTTGCACTTGCGTTCGGGCCAATGTTTCTATTGCAGACACCGCGGGGCGTCAGCAATGTAATAAGCCCGATGTTATATTCGTACCATCAGCACATTCCGGCCGGTAGTTGTGCGTAAGTCTCCGCAGGGTGATCTTTCGCGGTATCCTCAACGGGGTAGTGTGTAC
>JABDRA010000192.1 GCA_013041995.1 Anderseniella sp.
GGTACAGCCAGCCTTCTTTGACTGCAGCGCCAAGCGACGGCAGGTCCTCGCGCGCCATGCCCTTCAGGCCACGGCGTGCCGCATAGGCGTCGATCTGCGCAAACAGGCCGAAATAATACAGGATCGAGGGGATGGTGGCGGCCAGCGCAATCTCGATGTAGGGCCGCTCGAGAAACGATGCCATGACAAACGCCGTCGCCCCCATGATCGGCGGCATCAGCACCCCGCCGGTGGAGGCGCAGGCCTCGGTGGCGGCGGCGTAGCGCGGCTGGAAACCGGATTTCTTCATGGCGGGAATCGACACAGCCCCGGTGGTCAGCACGTTGGAGATGACTGAGCCCGATATCGAGCCCATGAACCCGGAGGCGAAAATTGCGACCTTCGCCGCCCCGCCCCTGAAGCGCCCGACCAGCGCCAGCGCCAGGTCGTTGAAGAACTTGCCGCCGCCGGTGCGCTGCAGTACCGCGCCGAACAGGATGAAGCCGATCACCAGCGTGCCGAACGCCCGCATCGGGATGCCGAACGAGCTTTCCGCGGAAATGATGTGATAGGGCACCGTGTCCCAGAACGGCTGCGCAAACCCGTTCAGCGGATTGGGCACCTTGTCGGCAAAGGTCGGATAGAGAGAAAATACCGCCACGATGATGAACAGCGGCAACCCGCCGGCCCGCCGCGTGCCTTCCAGTATCAGCACATAGACCAAAAGCGAGACCCAGCGCGCGGTTTCAGGTGCTGCATATTCCCAGCCTGAATCGAGGCTCTGTTCCGCCGTGACGGCAAAATACCCCATGCCCGCCAGTGCCAGGCCAGCCAATGCCCAGTCATACCATTGCGGCGTGGCAGGCGAGGTCCTGAACATCCTGAAGCACAAAAACGCCTGGGCCAGGAACAGGCCGGCCAGCAGATACAGGTACTGGCCCTGCAACAGCGTGGTGACATATTTGCCGAAACCGAAAAGCTGATAGACCGACAGGGTGATGCCTGCAACGGTCAGGATGACAACGGCGGCGCGTGCCGGTGTCCCGATGTCGGCACGTGCCAGCGTCGGTTCTGCGGTCACCAGCCCGGCGTTATCAGCGTCTTTCGTGTCAGCCACATTGGTCAGGACAGCGCCCCTTCGCCTTGAACGGGCGCGGCCCGTCACTGGGCCGCGCGCATTGCTGTGTCAGCTGTGACTTAGAAGACCACCTTGAAGCCACCGGCTTCAAGCGCTTCGCGGCGCTTCTTGTCCCAGGCTTCGGCCCAGTTGTCCGGCTTTTCATCCTTCAACTGCTGCCAGGCCGCCAGTAGCGCCTGCTGCCGTTTGACCAGGTTGTCATTGTGCGCCTGGGCAGCGTCCGACCAGACCCCGATTTCCTTGTAATAGCGGATGGCGCCGTCGTGATAGGGCGCGACCCATTCGAAGTTCTGCTTGTCCTTCGACCAGCCGCCAATGCCCGGCGCCTTGCCGTCATATTGCGGGAACAGCTCTACCATAGCCTTGGTCATGTTGTAGACCAGCTCTGCATCCTGTGACGCCATGGCGGTCAGCACCGGGTAGGCATAGCCTGCCGTGGGCACCGGATCGCCGCCGTCAATCCCGGCGCCGACACTGGCGTTCACCGGTGAGAAGAACGGCGCGATAGCCTGCATCCGGGCCAGGCCTTCTGTGTTGTTTGCGTCGATCTCGGGCCAGATCAGGCCGCGCGGATTGGACGCTTGCGCATACGCCAGGCCGGAATTTGTCGAGGCGAAAACCGCGTCCACCTCATTGTTGCCCATGCCTTTCCACGACGCGCTGAAACCGCCGAAGTCGACGCGTTCGACATCATCCCAGGTCAGCCCGCCATAAGCGAGATAGGCTTCATTGTTGACGTTCAGCGCCGGGGCGCCCTTGACCCAGGCAACCCGCATACCCTTCAGGTCGGAATACCCGAACCCCTTGCAGTCCGGCTTGCCGGCCTTTTCGCACACGTCCTTGGCCACGCCCATCGACAGCCCGACCGCGCCGCCATTATTGGCCATCAGCACGCGCACCGGCTGCGGCCCCCAATTTTCAGCGCCAAACTGGAATACGCCTTCCTGGGCCATGAATGATCCACCGACGCCGGTGGCGGAAAACTGCACCTTGCCCTGGCGCAGCGGCTCGGTACGGGCCACATCGTTCTTGCCGGGCAGTACGCGCAAATTGGTGCCGAGCGCGGTTTTCAGCGCCGCACCAATGGCAACCGACTGGTTGTATCCGGCAGACCCGGTGCCGTAGGCGGTCCAGGCCAGCTGGTCCGGCAGTTTGACATCGGCAGCCGACGCGGGACCGGCAAAGGCCAGCACGGCAGCACCCAAGGCAAAAGTTCTTACGCAATTCATTCCTGATTTCCTCCCAATTACGGTTCCTGGAGCGTTCTTATGGGCCCGCAGTTGAGAAGAGACTTGTACGAATGCGGATTGTTGGCAAGACCAATAATGAAATTTCGTTCCAATGCCGCCGCCCCTGACGCGGGCGTGACCCGCCTGCATCCAACCCATGACGCCTGCGGCACTTCCACCACTGGAAACGTTTTAGGTTTTTGCGCCATAAATGTTCCGCAAATTTGGTGAGGGTATGTGTTGATGGATTACGCAAGCTTTTTTGAACAGCAACTGGGCAGCCTTCGCGATGAAGGTCATTATCGGGTGTTTGCCGACCTGGCGCGCCACCAAGGTCAGTTCCCCAAGGCCACACGTTACAAGACCGACGGCTCGGTTTCCGACGTCACGGTGTGGTGTTCCAACGACTATCTCGGCATGGGCCAGAACAAGGATGTGATCGCGGCCATGACCGCAGCCATCGAGCAGTGTGGCGCCGGTGCCGGCGGAACCCGCAATATTTCCGGCACCAATCATTATCACGTCGAGCTCGAGCGTGAACTGGCAGACCTGCACGGCAAGGAAGCAGCCCTGATCTTCACCTCCGGCTACGTCTCCAACTGGGCTTCGCTGGGCACGCTTGCGTCGAAACTGCCCGGCTGTGCGGTGTTCTCCGATGCAGACAAT
>JABDRA010000194.1 GCA_013041995.1 Anderseniella sp.
GTTGTCGTGTCACCTGATTGAAACCGACCAGAAACCGGAGTGATTGTCTCATGCAACCTGTCAAACTTCTTGCCCTGTCCGCGCTGTCCATGCTGCTCGTTATCCCGGCCTACGCAGATGATGACGATGATCCAAAACGCACACGATCCAGTCAGACTGTTCCTGAACTGAAGCTCGGCAAGGACGGTGACCAGTTTGCCGTCAACAAGACAGATTTCAAGCTGATCTCAGGGCAGGGCTATCGCTGGAAGATCAGCGCGGCCGGCGAACTGGAGTATAAATTCAAGACCGATTTGTGGCGCAACGTGTGGGTCAACCAGATCGTGATATCCGACCTCGAAGTGCACATGGCAGGTGCCCCGGCCTGGCTTGAATTCGACGATGAAGGAACTATACAGGTGCAGTTTTCAACGGTGCGGCCGGGTACTTACAAATGGTGGGTGGAAGGGCTTGAAGATCGTGGCATGCAAGGTAACATCATCGTAAAGTAACCTGCGCCCGGCGCGCCATTTTTGCACGGCAGCCCGATTGGATTTTCATCTGTGATGACCACTGCACTTTCCATCAGGGGTGTCTCGCACTCTTTCGGCGCGAGGCAAGCGCTGGTTGATGTCAACCTTGATGTGGCATCAGGACAGTTTTGTGCCTTGCTGGGACTGAACGGGGCCGGCAAGACCACGCTGTTTTCGCTGATCACCCGGCTGTACGACAATGTCAGCGGGTCCATAGAGGTACTGGGACACGATGTCCGCCGACAACCGGTAAAGGCACTGCAGCACCTTGGCGTGGTGTTTCAAAACCGCACCGTGGACGCCGACCTGAGTGTGCTGCAGAACCTGACCTATCATGCAGCGCTGCATGGCCTGTCTGCCGGGCAGGGGCGCGAGCGCAGCATGTCCGAGCTTGACCGCATCGGACTTGCCGACCGGGCAAACGACAAGGTCAGAAGTCTTTCAGGTGGCCAGGCACGCCGGGTCGAAATTGCCCGGGCGCTGGTTCATCGCCCGGCACTGCTGCTGCTTGACGAACCCACCATCGGTCTGGATGTGGGATCCCGGCAGGACATTCAGGATCACGTGCGGCGCCTGATGCGCGAAGACGGCCTCGGCGTGCTGTGGGCAACTCACCTTATGGACGAAGTTCAAGACGCCGACCGCGCGGTTGTGCTTCATCAAGGCAAGGTGCTGGCTTCCGGCACGGTGACCAACATCATCGAGCAGGCCGGCGCATCGTCAATCACGGATGCCTTCACAGACCTCACCGGGCACAAGGCGACGGAGGATGCTGCATGAACGACAAGGCATCGTCACATGTCACGCGCACACTGGGACCGGTTCAGTATTACCGGTGCATGGCGGGAATCGTGTGGCGCGAAGCATTGCGGTTCGTGCAGCAGCGTGGCCGCTTCATTGCTGCGCTGGTTCGCCCGCTGGTCTGGTTGTTTATCTTTGCCGCCGGGTTTCGCTCGGTGCTGGGCGTATCCATCATTCCGCCGTACTCGACCTATGTGCTGTATGAAGTCTACATAACCCCGGGCCTGATCGGCATGATCCAGTTGTTCAACGGCATGCAGTCGTCTCTCTCAATGGTCTATGATCGTGAGGTTGGCACTATGCGGTCACTTCTCGTCAGTCCGTTTCCGCGCTGGTTCCTGCTGACCTCCAAACTTGTTGGTGGCGTGGCGGTTTCCATTCTGCAGGTTTACGTGTTTCTGCTGATCGCCTGGTTCTGGGAAGTTGAGCCGCCAATTGCCGGTTATTTTGCCCTGTTGCCTGCTTTGGTGCTGTCCGGTCTGATGCTGGGCAGTCTTGGTTTGATGTTATCGTCGGTGATCAGGCAACTGGAGAATTTCGCCGGGGTGATGAATTTTGTTATTTTTCCGATGTTCTTTCTTTCCTCGGCGCTTTATCCGCTCTGGCGCATGAAGGAAGCAAGCCCTCTGCTATACCAGATTTGCCAGTTCAACCCGTTCACCTACGCCGTCGAACTAATCCGGTTCGCTTTGTACCTTAAGGTAGACTGGTTCTCGCTGGCGGCCGTGGCAACCTGTACGCTGGTGTTTCTGTCGCTGGCCGTCTTCGCCTATAATCCGTCAAAGGGCCTGATTGCACGTCGCGGCGGGCCCGGTGGAGCGTCGTAATGAAATTTCATGGTTTGAATCTTGTCTTGAACGTTCTTGTTGTATCGGCGTTGTCAGTCCCGGCGC
>JABDRA010000209.1 GCA_013041995.1 Anderseniella sp.
CTCAGACCATCGTTCAGCATGGCGAAATGCCACCGCGGCACGTCTCTACGGTTAAGTGCGGTTACGAAGTCACGCGCACGTCTCCAGGACGCACTCTCTTCGACTTTCATACTCTTGGTTTCCCTATTTCTGAAACCCGCCCTTTGATCGTTTGCCATTATGTCGAGCAAGGCCAGTGCGTCGGCTTTTTTCTGGTCAAGTTTGCCGTTTGCCAGCCACTTTTCAAAATTGTCGACAACCACACCATCGAGGCCGGACGCTTTTGCCTCTTCAATCAGGCGGGGATAGGTACGCAGTTTGTAATGGGTGTTCTTTGCCATCGCTGTAAGCTTTGTGGCCGCATCATCGTCAATTATGCGCTGCGTGACGGCAGCGGCGATGGTTGCGCGAATATTGACCATCGCTTCCGACAGAGGCATGTAGCCTGCTTCGGCAGGAGCATGTTCTATCGCCACCTCGTCATCATCCTCGAGTTCACCCTCATGGTAGCAACGGAATATTTCACCCACGCCGATCATGCCGAAACTGTGTAATTCACAGGCCCGAAGAGCACCCATGCTTGCCGCTCCATAAACGTTGACGCCATGGGCAAGGGCAAACAGTATTTCCTTGTGCCAGACCGCGGGCACTCTTTCAAAAAAGCCGTCAATCAGCCCGATAGCTGTTGCCCCGCCAACGACGCTTCGCAATATGTCACCTTGCCTGGCAGGTGGTTTGTAGTCTGCATCAAGCACTGCTGCGGCCTGGGATCGCTGCAGTGATGGCCCGAGGAAAATGACGGGCTTCATTGCAATCCTCTGAAAGCAGCGATTGCGCGGTTCCTTGGCACATAATCCTCTGCCAGTTCACCGTCCTCCAGTTCCGGGATGACAATCCGGACAACCGGGAGGCCGATGTCCTCCCGGGTAAGGTTCACTGCGATGACCTGGCTGAAGCCGGCGCTGGAAAGCCTGTCCAGAACGTGCCGGATGTCCGCTTCGATGGTGCTCCCGTCAAACGTTTTGACCTTCTGAAACGCCTTGTGGCAGGGACCGGAAAGGACACCCTCCCTGAGATTTGCGGCTGTTTGCGCATCATTGGCTTCATAGTAATTGTAAAACAGATCGTCGCGGGCGCCTGAGATCATTGTTGCGCGTCCCTGCGCTGCCTCCAGAATTGCCCGCGCCAGGGCGACTTCCCGCACCGGGTGACAACCGGCGGCGTCTAGCAGTTCATAGGGCATGGGATCTGCTCCTTCCGGTTCCGCAATGCGGCAGATAAAACTGGCGATGCCAATTTCACTTGTTGTGTCCCAGACTGCAAGATTCAGATCGGCCGCCCGGATTGCGTCGACCAGTTCATTGGCCAGGGGGTCATCAATTGTCGCCGGGTCCACACGGCTCAGATTTTGAAGAACCGGCATCCGCAATCTCCACAATGTGGAGCAGTCGCGCTCAATCACTTCGCACATGCCGTGCAGTATTGCTTCTGAAAGCGAGTTACCCGCAGCAAGTCCGGTGCTGGCACTGGCGAAACAGTAGTCTGCTGAAGATTGTTGCGCCGTATCAAAATGCACAATCTCATAGGGCACCCACACCGGTTGCCTGCTCAGCAGGTTGACGCCCTGCAACCAGTCCCGACTTTGCTCCGCGTTGAAATGCGCGTCTTTTCTCAGCGGGAGGCTTGCGGCATCAATGGTGGGTGCTGCCGCTTGCAGGGTGGAATATGTCTCGGTTAACTCCGGTGGACGGCAAAATTCGGCGTGATATCTCTCGAATGACTCCATTAGGCCGGAAGCCTTTGCGGACGCGAGAGTTGCGCCTTTGCCCTGGTAGACGGCAAGTGATCGGGAGTTGGGGCGGCAGACATTTATGACCGGGATACCAATGCGATCCAGGCCGGTAACATTCGCGATCCGGGTGATGCCGACAGCCTCGAGCAGCGGCATCAGCCGGGCAAGTGTCTGCTCGGGCATGATGCTGCGACGGCCACCTTTGAGGAAGACTTTTGCGGTCTCGTGTGAAAGACAGTCAACCAGTGCCGATACATTGCAACCGCTTGTTGATCCAACATCCTGACGGCAATCGGCCATGGCTGACACCTATGGCAAATTCTTGCGCTTATCGTCCCATCGGCCGGATGGTAATTCCCTTGGTCAGCAACGACTTTATGTCCTCGGTTTCCAGTTCGGCCAGCGCAACATAATCCCCCTTGGTGAGCTTCTTGGCAGTGTTGCCAAATGTCCCGCTTGGCCCGACTACAGCCTCTTTTATCTGTTCAATTTTGCGTGTGACGTCTTCATAATTATCGGCCGGAATTAACCAGATTTCTTCGCCGAAAATCAGGGCAATTCCAGGGGTGGGGTGGGTATCAGCCATGTAATTTCTCCTCAAAGTTGGACGGCTTTGTACGGGGTGGTCGGGCCTTCAGTAAACGCCAGAGCACCTGCTTTCTCAAAATTCACCCAAGTCTGCCTGTATGCATCTGGAGTTACGCCGTCCAACATTATCAGGTAGTCGATCTAAATTTTGACAGATACTCTCGAAAGGTTACAACCTGCCCCGTGGTAGGGCAAGGCTGGGTATACCAAAAGTGGCTGCGACAAATCAGTTTGGAATTTCAGGCTTCAATCATGTTGGTCTGATGGTTGAGGTCAACGCAGCGACAGACGCTGACTTTCCGTTTTGCTGGCGTCTGTACCGGGATTTCATGCAACTCCCGGTGAAGTCCGGTTCCGGAGAGAGCGACCGTCAATTTAAGGAGCGGTTCAAAAAGACCTTCCTTTGCAACCATGCTCTAGTCTTGTTGATTGACGGCAAGCGTGCCGGCTGGCTTGAGCTTGAGGAAGATGATGCGGCGATTCATATGCATCAACTGCATCTTGTCGCGGCTTATCGAGGACGAGGTATCGGCAGCAACATCATTGATCAAATATCCGTTATCGCTGCAGATAAGTCGAAACTCATCAGGCTCGAAGTGCTAAAGAAAAATACGGGTGCGCTGCGTTTATATAAACGCCTGGGTTTCAGGATTGTGAGAGCCGACATCCAAAAATACTTTATGAGCACAAGCAAGCCGGACTGATACCGTACCGATATTGATCGGGTGTTGAGCTGCCGGCGCGCGAGCCGCGTTTGAAGTGCAGGATGCGAGCGGTACGGAATTGATTGTATTTTGCAAGTATGCTTGTTGCAAAACCGTTACAATTCGTGAATTTTATAATGAGGTTTGAAGCCTTTATCGGGAATCGCATAATGGGCAGCGTTCAACATCGTCGACAGCTGGATGCGATACTGAGTATCGATATGACGCAGTACAGCTGGTTCATGGCATTGGACGAATCCTCAACCCATGAAATAGCAAAGTCCAGCTTGCAGCGGTTCGAGAAACTGCTCAAGAAATATGGCGGCCAAACCATAAGTGGCCAATCCGGTGACGGCATGATAGCGCGCCTTGACAGCGCCGCTGACGCGGTTGAACTGGCAACGTCTTTTCAAACCCAGATGAGTGAAGATCCGCTGCCTGTTTTCGACGGTGACATCGCCCGGTTTCGCATTGGAATCCATGTCGCCGACGTTATTCACGAGGACGGTTTTGTAACCGGTACCGGCGTGAATATAGCCAAAAGACTAGAAGGCCTCGCCGATCCGGGCGGAATTCTGTTGTCAAGTACGGCCTATGATCTTCTTGATGACAAGAAAAATTACAACTCTGAGTATGTTGGACACTGCAAATTAAAAAATATTCCGGCTCCCGTAGAAGCTCATCGATTATTGCCAGATGGCGCAAATAATATGATGAGACCGGTTTTCCGAAAAAATATTGTAAGTATAAAAAGCTCCAATATACCTTCAATTGCGGTTTTACCCTTTCGTGATTTGAGCGCCAGCCAAAATGAGGGATATTTTTGCAACGGCTTAACCGAGGAAATAATTTCGAACCTGTCCAAATTCCGGGAACTGTTAGTTATTTCACACAGTTCATCGTCCCTTTTGAAGAACATGGAGATACCAATACCGGAGATCGGCAAAGGACTGGGGGTTGAGTACATTCTGATTGGCAGCGTGAACCGGTCAAACACCCGTATGCGGGTTATTGCGCAACTGTTGGAGACAGAACACGGTAATCAGATCTGGGCAGACAAGTTCGACCGAAATGTTGAAGACATATTCGATTTTCAGGCCGAGGTGACGCAGCTCATTGCCGTTCGGATGGCCGACCGGGTTGAGGGTATGGAACTGACCAGGACAAGGACCGGCGGTGAGACCGAAAATCTTGAGGCCTACGGGCTTACTCTGATGGCTCAGGAGAACTTTTATACCTACACCAAACAGGGTAACCACACCGCGCAACGGCTATACGAAAAGGCTATTGAGCGTGATCCCAAATATGGCCGCGCCTACGCAGCGTTGTCGCGAACGCATATTTACGACTGGCGTTATTTGTGGACAGAAACGCCTGAGGCTTCGTTCGAAAAGGCGCTGGAGGCGGCGCGGCTGGCTGTGAAACTGGACGCAAGTGATGCGCGCGGATATGCGGAACTTGCCTTTGTCCATCTCTGGTCAAAGCAGATTGACGCGGCCATTGGCTTGTTCGAAAGAGCGCTGCTTTTGAATCCAAACAGCGCAGACATCATGGCCGAGTTTGCCGATGCGCTGGCGTATGCCGGAAAACTTGAACAGGCAGAAGAGACACTGAAAAACGCGATGAGGCTGAATCCATTCCATCCGGACTGGTACTTGTGGTATCTCGCAGACATCTACTATGGCATGGCCAGATATGGCGATGTTGTCTCGGCAATCGAGCAGATGCGCGACCAAAGCGAAGGTCATCGACTGCTCGCGGCCGCGCACGCCATGATGGGGAACACCGAAAAGGCGACCTATTTCGCCAACAAGGTAATCGAGCGGCACCCGAATTTTTCTGTAAGCCGGTGGGCTGAGATACAGCCTGACCAGGACCCGAAGATTCAAAAGCTGTTCCTGGCCGGACTGTTGAAATCCGGGCTACCCGAGTAGCCAGGAAGCCGGGTTGGTAAAATGCAGTCCCGGCAATTTGATCGCGATCCCGACTGAACAGGGATTGAAAAACCACCTCCAGGAATTTTTTAAAAAGCATTGCCGCTGCAGAACACTCACTGGTTTGAAATCTTGAGACTGTCACTGTTTGGATGCGCTTATTTGGAGCGCATTAAATTTAATTTTTTCAAACAGTTGTACGAGCAGCTGGTAGTCTTGTGATGAAACGCCTTTCAGCAGTTCCTGTTCAACGGCCAGCATTTTCGGTACGAGTTCCAGGTAGATTTTCCTGCCCTTGGCAGACAGATGCAGCACTGTGCTGCGGCCATCGGCCTGGTTGCTGGTTTTATCCAGCAATCCAAGTGCCGACATTTTCTTCACGGCCCGGCTGACGGTTACCTTGTCCATGCTGGAACGGTTGACGACTTCGGCAGCCGTAAGGCGGCCTTCACGGCCAAGGATCGCCATGGTTCGCCACTCTGGTGGCGTCATGTCATAACTGGCGGAATAAAGGTCGGTAATTGAAGAGCTGACACTCTTGTAGAAGACCCTGGTGAGGTAGGGGAAGAATTGCTGCAGATCAAAATCGTCTCGCGATACCGGATTTTCCATGGGCTCATCCATTATCTACTCCCGACCTGTGGCAAGCGTGTTTGTCTCACCCGCGATGTTCTACGTCTTTTCGGATGAGCACAGGTAACACGATTATTGACATAGTTTCAAATGAAACTAAAGTGCGCTGCGAAGATCCGGAACACATGTCCGGGTTGAAAAGGCCATATCAGGTCATCCAAAGGGAGGAAGTCGAGTGTTTGAGAATTCGCGCAGTTATCTGAAGAAGCTGGGTCTGGCTTGTGCTGCTTTGCTGTTGTTTGGCACGCCGGCCGCCTGGGCCGAAAAGCTGGTAATGTCGTCCTGGTTGCCTCCCAAGCATCCGGTTGTGACCGGCATCATGAAGCCGTGGGCTGAAGCGGTGGCAAAGGCAACCGATAACCGGGTAACAGTTCGAATTCTGCCAAAGCCACTAGGTCCGCCACCGGCGCACTATGACCTGGCCGCAGATGGCGTTGCAGACATCACGTATGGTTTGCACTCGTTCACCAAGGACAATCGCTTTCTGCGGTCCCGGATAGGGCAGTTTTCGTTCCTTGGAAATACCGCTGAAGCAATGTCGGCAGCATACTGGAAGGTCTATGCCGGCAAACTCGATGCCCAGAAGGAACACCAGGGCACCAAGTTGCTCGGCCTGTTCGTCCATGGCCCGGGCATGTTTCACAACAACAAGCGCAAGATCGAGAAGGTGGAAGATTTTTCCGGCCTCAAGATCCGAACCCCGGGCGGCTATATTGCTGACCTTGCAAACGGCCTGGGTATCACAACCCAGTTCATGGGCCCCGGTCAGGTTTTTGAGAAACTCTCCACCGGCGTCATTGACGGGGTAACCTTTCCGCTCGAAGCATTGAAGGCATTCAAGCTTACCGATCATCTGACACACACCATGCGGGTCCCGGGCGGCATCTACAATACCTCATGGTTTCTGGTGATGAATGAAGCCAAATGGGATGCTATTTCGGATGCTGACAAGGCGGCGATTGAAGCCGTTTCCGGTGAAAAGTTTGCCGCTTCTGCCGGCCAAGTATGGGATGCTGCCGACAAGGCTGGTGAAGCCTATGTAGCTGCGTCAAAAGTGGAGGTTCATGACGCTCCGGAACCTGTCATTGCAAAAATCAGGGAACTTGCCGCCAGCCACGAGGCGAAGTGGGGCGAGGACGTCAAGGCAACAGGTTTTGACGGCGCTGCCGCACTTGCCGAGTTCCGCACCCAGACCGGCATGTGATGTGAGCGCGACCAGCAACACTGTGGCCACCGGCTTTTTCAGAAAAATCTGGCTGGTGGCCCATCGCGTTCTCACCGTGATTTCGATTGCATTGCTGTTTTCGATGATGCTGCTGACGTGCGTCGATGTGGTGGCGCGCTATGCGTTCAACAGTCCGGTCAAGGGTGCATTCGAGCTGACCGAAATACTGCTGGCGTCCCTTATATTCGCGGCCTTGCCGCTCACTACAAAAGCCGGCGAGCATATCAAGGTCGAGTTTCTTGAGAACATCAAGAATACCACGGTGAACACATTGCTCGACAGGTTTTCCGCATTTGTGATGTGCGCGACTTTCTGCATTTTCTCCATTGAGCTCTGGAAGCATGCCAGCAAGCTTGGCCAGCGCGGTACAGTTACCAACTCGCTCGAAATACCGATATCCGGTGTTGGCTATTTTGCCGCCATTTCGAGCGCGCTTTGCGCCCTTGTTGCGCTGGCATTTATGGTGCGACCCACGCCGCCGACCTTCGATGATTGAGTCGCTTCTGGGATTCCTGGCGCTCGGCGTGCTTGTGCTCCTGCGCGTGCCGATTGCATTTGCAATGATCGTCGTCGGTATCGTCGGGTTTGCGGTGTTGCGAAACTGGGCGTCCAGCCTGACACTGGTTGGTAACGTCGCGCTTGATACAGGTTTGTCGTTCACTTTGTCCGTCATTCCACTGTTTATCCTGATGGGCAATCTGCTCGCAGTTTCCGGCGTCGCGCAGTCACTTTTTTCTTCGGCCCACAGGTTGCTTCACCGGCTCAAGGGCGGACTGGCAATGGCAACCATCGTTGCCTGCGGCGGGTTCAGCGCCGTATGCGGCTCATCGCTGGCCACTGCGGCAACCATGTCCAAGGTCGCCATGCCCTCGATGCGCAAGGCGGGATATGCCGACAGCCTGGCAACCGGATCGATCGCGGCAGGCGGAACCCTCGGCATACTCATCCCGCCGTCGGTCATCCTGATCATCTACGGTTTGATCACCGAGGCCGACATCGGGAAATTGTTCATTGCAGGTATCATACCCGGTGTTCTGGGAATGCTGCTCTACGTTCTTGCGGTGATGGTTGCGGTGCGTATCAACCCGTCTCTGGCACCGGCCGAGATAGACGAACAGGGCGTATCAACCAAAGAGCTCCTCGGGGTTTTGTCAGTCGTGGTGCTTTTCATTGTTATACTTGCCGGCATCTACGGCGGGTTTTTTACACCTTCTGAAGCTGCGGCAGTCGGCGCGGCCACTGCCTTCATCATAGCGTTTGCTCTGGGTGGCATGAGCCTGGAAAAGACAATTGCCGTCGGCTCGGACACGGTCCGCACCACGGCCATGATATTCGCACTCATTATCGGTGCCGAAGTGTTTTCCAATTTCATAAGTTTTGCCGGGCTGCCTGATGAAATACTGTCATGGGTATCAGGACTTGAAGTGAATGCCTACGTCGTGGTGATTGCGCTGGTCCTGATTTATGTTTTGCTCGGTGCAGTGCTTGAGAGCCTGTCGATGATCTTGCTGACGGTGCCGATATTCTATCCATTGGTTACGGGGCTGGACTTTGGCGAAGGTGTGCTCGCATCGCCGGAAGCCGTGACTATCTGGTTCGGTATAATTGTTGTCGTCGTCACGGAGATCAGCCTTATTTCCCCGCCAATGGGGCTTAATGTCTTCGTTCTGCGTGCGGTAGTGACCGATGTGCCTCTGTCGACCATCTTCAGGGGCATCTTTCCGTTCTGGTGTTTCGACATGATCCGGCTGCTGTTGCTGATTGCGTTTCCAATTCTGTCCCTGGCCCTGGTCTTGTAGAAATGTGGAAACAATGGCCTCTGTTGTCAGGTCCTGGCGATGATGCCGAGTGCTTTTTCCAGAACTGCCAGGCCTTCGAGCATGGCGTTGCGCTCAGACAGGGTCAGGCGGGCCAACAGGTCGACCTCATAGTCCAGCATCTCCGGCTCCAGCTTCCTGAAGCCCTGCATACCCTGGCTGGTCAGTTGCAGTGTTTCAGAGCGGCGATCAATGTCGTCGCGCTTGCGCGTCAGCCAGCGCCTCTCGTCCAGGGACGTAACCGCCCTGCTCACCCTGGTCTTGTGCATGGCGGAGTGCGCACCGATCTGTTTCGCGGTCATTTCCCCGAATTCCGCCAACGTTGCCAGGGTCCGCCATTCCGGCACCGTCAAGCCGTATTTGCGTTTGTAGATCATTGAAAGTTGCTGGCTCGCCGCCGCCGCTGCCCGATTCAGCCGGTACGGCAAAAACTGGTCCAGTTGCAAATTTTGCATATCTGCCCCGCTTGATAGTTACATTTTCAACTAATATCATCTTTCGCAATCGGAAGGAAATTGTCATGAACATTCAAACCGCACAAAGGCGGATGACGGTAGCTCCATCGGTAAGCGAGCAGCACCCGGGATACATGCCCGGTTTCGGCAATGATTTTGAAACTGAAGCCCTGCCTGATGCACTTCCTCAGGGCATGAACAGCCCGCAAAAATGCAATTACGGGCTTTACGGGGAACAATTGTCCGGCACGGCTTTTACAGCGCCAAGTCACCAGAACGAGCGCACCTGGTGTTACCGGATACGCCCGTCGGTAAAGCATTCGCATCGCTACAGGCTGGTTGACATGCCGCACTGGAAATCCGCACCGCACATTTGTGACCAGGTCATCAGTCTCGGACAGTATCGCTGGGATCCGCTACCTCACAGCGGACAGCCGACAAACTGGCTGACCGGCATGCGGACAATGACGACGGCCGGTGACGTCAATACCCAGGTGGGCATGGCCAGCCATGTCTATCTGGCAACGCACAGCATGGACGACAGCTACTTCTATTCCGCCGACAGCGAGTTGCTGATCGTGCCGCAGGAAGGACAATTGCGGTTTTTCACCGAACTGGGAATCATCGACCTGGAACCGAAGGAAATCGCCATCATTCCGCGCGGACTACTATACCGCGTCGAGGTGCTGACCGGGCCTGCCCGCGGGTTTGTGTGCGAAAATTACGGTCAGAAATTCGAGCTGCCGGGCCGCGGCCCCATTGGCGCCAACTGCATGGCCAACAGGCGGGATTTCAAAACGCCAGTCGCTGCCTTTGAAGACCGTGAAGTAGCGTCAACGGTTACAGTCAAGTGGGGCGGCAGGTTTCATGAAACCGAAATCGGCCACAGTCCGCTGGATGTCGTTGCATGGCACGGCAACTATGCGCCGGTGAAGTATGACCTGCGAACCTACTGCCCGGTCGGGGCAATTCTGTTTGACCATCCCGACCCGTCCATCTTCACGGTTCTGACGGCGGCATCAGGCGTTCCGGGAACCGCCAACATAGATTTCGTGCTGTTCCGGGAAAGATGGATGGTGGCGGAAAATACATTCCGTCCGCCATGGTACCACAAGAACGTGATGTCCGAACTGATGGGCAATATCTATGGCCAGTATGACGCCAAACCGGAAGGCTTTGTTCCCGGTGGCATGTCGCTGCACAACATGATGCTGCCGCACGGGCCGGACCGGAACGCGTTTGAAGGCGCATCGAATGCCGACCTCAAGGCGGAAAAACTCGACAACACCATGTCCTTCATGTTTGAGACGCGGTTCCCGCAACACTTGACGGAGTTTGCCGCGCAGGAGGCGCCGCTGCAGGACAATTATATCGATTGCTGGTCGGACCTGGAAAAGAAGTTCGACAGTACACCGGGTCAGAAATAGCAGCCTCCCGCAACATATTTGCACCAGGAATACAACGTGTCTCTTATTCAAAGCTGGCTCGCCAGCGCCAACAGGCCTGACAATCCGTTCCCCGTCAACAATCTGGCTCTCGGTGTGTTTTCGACCGGCGATGATGATCCTCGTTGCGGGGTCGCAATCGGCGACATGATCCTGGATTGCCGGGCAGCAGAACGCTCAGGGCTGCTGGAAATTCCAGGCGGCGGGTTTTTCGGCCAGCCATCCTGGAACCAGGTGATGCAGGCCGGTCCTGCCACGTGGTCGGCACTGCGTGCGCGGCTGACCGGAATTCTGTCCCGTGGCAGCAGGGACGAGGCGGCAGCCAGACAACACCTCACAGCCATGTCGGATGCCAAAATGCACATGCCGTTTACAGTGGCTGAGTACACGGATTTTTATGCCGGCAGACATCATGCCACCAATGTGGGAACCATGTTCAGAGGTGCAGACAATGCACTGCCGCCGAACTGGCTGCACATGCCCATCGGCTACAATGGCAGGGCGTCCTCCGTGGTTGTTTCCGGCAGCGATATACGTCGTCCGTGGGGGCAGCTAAAAGGTCCCGATCATGACAAACCCGCCTTCATGCCGTGCCGAAGGTTCGATTTTGAACTGGAGATGGGGGCCATTGTCGGCACCCCCAGCAACGGTCCTGTGACAGTAGACCAGGCAGACGCCATGATCTTCGGTTATGTGCTGTTGAATGACTGGTCTGCACGCGACATCCAGGCCTGGGAATACCAGCCGCTGGGCCCGTTTCAGGCCAAGGCAACCGCGACAACCATCAGCCCGTGGATCATCATGAAAGCTGCCCTGGAGCCATTCCGGGTCGATGCACCTGAACGTAAGGTCGAGTTGTTGTCCTATCTGAAGGACACCGGCCCGATGCTCTATGACATCGACCTTGAGGTATCGCTGTCGCCGCAAGGCAGCGACGGCACCACGATTACCCGGACCAACTACCGCGAGATGTATTACTCGGCTGCCCAGCAACTCGCTCACCACACATCCAGTGGTTGTCCCATGCGAACCGGCGACCTGCTCGGGTCCGGCACCATATCGGGACCCGCAAAAAGTGCCCGGGGCAGCTTGCTGGAACTGAGCTGGGGCGGCAAGGAACCGCTGCGACTTGATTGTGGTGAAGACCGCAGCTTCCTCCTGGACGGCGATACGCTCACGCTGAGCGGTGTTGCGCAAGGAGACGGATACATGATTGGCTTTGGTCAGTGCACCGGAACCCTGCTACCGGCTCTTGAAGCCCCCTACACAGCATAAGGAAACAACATGGCCAAGGCATTCGCGTCACAAGGTGACCTCGAAGAAAAGAAGATCAGCTTTACCGAAATCGGCGATGGCCTCTATGCGTTTACTGCCGAAGGAGACCCGAACTCCGGCGTCATCATCGGTGACGACGCTGTCATGGTCGTCGAGGCGCAGGCGACACCGCGGCTTGCCAAGAAAGTGATCGACTGCATCAGGTCTGTTACCGACAAGCCCATCACCCATCTGGCGCTGACCCATTATCACGCGGTGCGTGTGCTGGGTGCATCGGCGTTCGGCGCGCAGCAAATCATCATGTCCGACACCGCCCGCGCCATGGTGGTCGAGCGTGGCCAGGAAGACTGGGACAGCGAGTTCGGCCGGTTTCCGCGCCTGTTTCAGGGTCACGAAAGCATTCCCGGGCTGACATGGCCAACCACCACCTTCTCTGAAAGCATGACCGTGTATATGGGCAAACGACAGGTCAATCTCATGCATATCGGCAGGGCGCACACGGCCGGCGACATTGTCATTCACGTGCCTGATCAGAACGTCATGTTCACCGGTGACATCGTTGAATACCACTCTGCGTGTTACTGCGGTGACGGACACTTCGCAGACTGGGGGGATACCCTGGATGCCCTGAAGTGGTTTGATGTCGATGCCATCGCACCGGGACGCGGTGACGCGCTGGTGGGCAGGGAGATGGTCGAAAAGTCCATTGAGAGTACGCGCGATTTCATAGACAGCACCTATCGACCTGCCGCCCGGGTGGCGGCCCGGGGCGGCACTCTCAAACAGGCCTGGGATGCGGTGCGCGCCGAGTGCGATCCGAAGTTTTCCGACTACGCCATCTATGAACACTGCCTGCCGTTCAATGTATCGCGAGCCTATGACGAGGCGCGCGGGCTTGATACACCCCGCATCTGGACGGACAAGCGCGACATTGAGATGTGGGAAGAACTGCAGGGGTAGGATTGGAAGCTCATGGCGCGGTATCACTACACACCCTTTGAGTATCACAAGCCGCCGGGGCTTACGGGGAAGGAGGACCGCCACGACGTGATCATCGTCGGCGCGGGTCCGATTGGACTGGCCATGGCCATCGACCTCGCACTGCGAGGCGTCAAGAGCGTGGTGCTCGACGACAATGACGTTGTGTCGGTCGGCTCACGGGCAATCTGCTGGGCCAAACGGACACTGGAAATCTTTGACCGGCTGGGTGTTGGCGAACGCATGCTGGACAAG
>JABDRA010000087.1 GCA_013041995.1 Anderseniella sp.
CCTGCCGACATAGCGCCCGACGATGGAGATCTCGTCCAGGCGTAACTCCTTGGTCATGTGGTGTGGGTTGTCGGAGCCGACGCGAACCATGATGTCTTCATCGCCGGGGCCGCTGGACACTTCCAGCCGCTTGACGATAACCCCGCCAAACTCGTCTGCCAGCACGAACAGGCCCGGCGGTGACGGCTGACGGATGCGGGTGTCCACGAACACCACGTCGCCGTCCAGCAGCGTCGGCGACATGCTGTCTCCCTGGACCGGGAACGCGGCCAGATTGCCGGACCTGGCATTGAGGCTGTACAGCAGCCAGTCGGGCAGGCGCCAGTGATCGCGCACCACTTCGCGGCTGAAGGTCATGCCGTTGGCGGAATGTGATTCAAGTGCGGTGAAGCCGCCGCCACCAGCGCCTGCATGCACATCGATTTCCGGTATCTGTTCCTGTGCGCCGGCAACCGCCTTGCCGGGGCGTTGGCCTTGCGGGCCGCCAAGCTCCGCCTCGTCCACGCCAAGCTGTTCGGCCAGTAGCATGCGGGTGCGCTCGTTCAGTTCTTTCGGAATGCCGCGCTCCAGATATTGCTGCAGATAAGCATGGTTCTTGCTCAGCGCCAGCGACAGGCCCTTCATATCAAGACCCTTGTCGCCGATCAGCTGGCGGATGCGTTTGCGTACGGGATCGGTCATAGGAATAAGCCTCTCAGGCAATAGGAGAAATGTCAAATAGGAATTTTCCGCTTAAATTATAGGTATAGTCCTATTATGTTAACCTGCCGTATCCACACACCAGGTGAGGCAGGTCATGACAACAAGCAAACCGCCGGCAAATTCAAAACCGTCCAAATGGACACCGGGCAAGGTAGAACAGGTCAGGCGGTTGACCGCTGACGGTTACACCTCCCGGCAGATCGGCGCGATGATGGGCTCTACCCGCAATGCCATTGTCTCGGTGTGGCGGCGGTTTGGCATCGAACCGGTCTGTAAGCGCAACACCTGGGACGAGGCGGCCATTGCCCGGGTGGTGCGGTTGCTGGATGACAGGCTTAGTTACGCCGAGATCGCGGCCGAGTTCGGCGTCACTGTCGGCACTATCGCTAATGTGGTGACGCAGCACGGTCTCAGGCCGCGCAAACCGAAGCTCAGCAATTTCACCCTGAAGGCTCCGGATTTTGACTCAGACGCGGTATTCGACAAGAGCCCGCTCAAACCGCTGTTTGCCGAAGGCTTTCAGGGCCAGACCGGCAAACTTGCCATGGTGGATCTGGAGGACGATCACTGCCGCTTTCCCGTCGACCAGCCGGACGGCACAGTCAAATTCTGTGCTGACCCGCAACAGCGCGGATCGGCTTACTGCCCGGCCCATCACGCCAGATGCACTGACGGCCCGGCGATTACCTTCAAGAAGCCGCTGGCGCGGGCGTGACCACATGCCTGAACCGGTTCCTGCCGGTGGGACGAAAAGACAATCCAGCAAGGAGGTTTCGATGATGACCCGACCACGCGGAAAAATCGACCAGCTGGCCCGTGAATGCGGAGTGGAAATCCTGCCCTGTCACAAGGCACGGCGAGGCCGCACGTACAAGGTTACCCACGCCAGGCGAACCCTGCAGCGCATGCTGCGCCAGCACGGGGCCGGTCATGTCCGCCTGACGCTGCGATGCATAGTGGACTCCAGCCGCGCCAATGCATCACAGTTGCACGATGACACTATAGGCGCGGTATCAGATGTGCTCGCCGAAAACCCCGAAATCGCTGACATGGATGGCCTGCTGGACGCCTTCGAAACCTTGAGCCTCGCAAAAATCCGCCGCGCCCAGACCCGGGCGTTCCGCACGGCAAGGCGCCACCGGATCGCAGCAATACTGGCAGACCGGCTGCTGGGGAGGGGTAAGTAAGGTTGTTCGAGCATGAAGTTTATGTCGCTCACGCAAGCAGCCTTGCGGCTGCGCTCCGCGGGGGCGGGCCTGACCGGCCCGAGGCCCTTTGGGCCTAGTTGGAGTTTATCATTGCGGTTGTTCAGGGTCGGAGAACGGCGCGAAGCACGGAACGTGCTGAGTAAAGCTGTTCGACCAAAATCAAGCGACGGCATGTGACGACGGCAATGTAGCTCTGCAAAGAAGAACACGCCACAAAATCTGCATTCCAAGGGTAAAATACTCCACTCACCGCAGACCTTGCATCACATGCCGTCCGGACCAGCACGTTACCGAAGCTAGGCAAAATGATGATGATGTCGTGGCAACACAATGGTTACCCACACCGGGGTGCGTATGCGGATCAAAATCGGCAGCATAGGTCTCAAACTATGGATA
>JABDRA010000215.1 GCA_013041995.1 Anderseniella sp.
ACTCAAGATCGCTCCGGGTTGATTTTGATCCCGGCAGAATGATCAGGTTTGCATCACCCGGCAGAGCGGTTCCGGCATTCACCATTGCCACACGCACGCCGGGGGTTGCCTTGAGCGGGTCTAGGTCGTCGAAATTCGCGATTCTCGACAGAACCGGGCACACTACCTTGAAGTCGCCGGTGCCGGTTACGCCGCCAATATCGACGGCATCTTCTGCAGGCAGTTTATGAGCATCGTCAAACCAGGGAATGACCCCGTATCCCGTCCATCCTGTCTGTCGTTCAATGAACTTATAGCCATCATCAAATAGTGATGTATCGCCTCGAAACTTATTGATCAGAAAGCCTGCGATCATTGCCGCGTCATCGGCATCGATCACATTTTGCGTGCCGACAAGCTGTGCAATCACGCCGCCTCTGTCGATGTCACCGGTCAGGATGACGGGCACATTTGCCGCGCGTGCAAATCCCATATTTGCGATATCGCCGGCTCGCAGATTGACCTCCGCCGGGCTGCCCGCGCCTTCCACAAGCACAATATCTGCTTGTGCATCGAGGCGGTTGAAACTGGCCAGCACCGCATCCATGAGTTGCGGCTTCAGGCTGGCAAAATTGCCGGCCGTGACATTGGTCAGCCGCTTGCCGTGCACCACCACCTGCGCTCCGTTTTCGGCTTCTGGTTTCAGCAGCACCGGGTTCATGTCAACCAGCGGATCCACATTGCAGGCGCGCGCCTGCAGCGCCTGTGCCCGTCCGATCTCGCCACCGTCCGCTGTGACCGCGGCGTTGTTTGATATATTCTGCGGCTTGAACGGCAATACCTTCAGTCCGCGCCGCGTCAAGGCACGCGCTAGTCCTGCCACAAGCATGGACTTGCCGACATTGGAACCGGCTCCCTGGATCATCAGGCTGGAGATCATGAGGTTGCTGTGCCTTGAAAACTCGACGCCGGCCTGACCCTAGACAATGCCGGGGACGATCAATCCTTCAACGCGCTCAAACAGGAAGGCAAAGCCGACACCTGCTGCAACGCCGCCGGCCACCCGCAGGCTGACAGATGCCGCATTTGCGCCATCCCATAACAGTTTTGCTAACATGCCCGCGCCCAGTGCGATGGCGTACTGGGTAACGAGCAGGCCACCGCGATAGGCCAGCAATGGTGTGCTTTCCGCCCCGACGATTGCACTGCCATAGGCTGCGCCATGGAACAGACCTGCGGCGGCGAACAGGCCAACAGCGACCGGCATGGTGAGTTTGCGGCCAGAAAACACGATGGCGCCGATCAGTGTCGCGGACCCTGCTACCATAAGCTCGATCATTGGAACGGTGATACCGTTATAGGTCGCCAGCACGCCGATCATGGACACTGCCAGAAAGGCCAAAGGGGCGGTTGCCAGCCGGCCCATGGCAACGGCGGCAAGTGCCATTGCAACGATAAACGCCAAATGGTCGATACCCAGCACCGGATGGCCGATACCGGACAGAACACCGTGGGCAACCGTCTCAGGCGTGCCGCCGCCAAGCGGGTGATGGGCAAGTGCCGGGCTTGCCATGCCGGCAAATCCGCCTAGGAAAATCGCTGCCTGGTAAAATCTCATCTCGTAACTGGCCTTCCTGCCGATCTGGTTCACATCAACGATGGCAGGCAAACAGACATGTCGGGCCGGTCAGCGCACTTGAAGCACCGAAAACCCCGGTTGTCTGACGATCATCCTCATCTGCTCCTGACTGGGGTCGGCAGACGCCAGGGATTTCCTGTTCAAGCCAAAACGCATCGCTTCATGAAAAGTTAGCAGGCCCTTGTGGTGGCGACAAGACGGAGTGACTTTACCGGTCGCGACGGCGAATTTCACCCGGCTGAATTATTCGCTTCCATTGGTATAAGCCAGTTTAAGGCCGGAGGCGTCGGGCAGGTCGAACCCGGACTTCAGCAGGTTCAGATGTGTCAGGAAAGTATCGATTTTGCCGACCTCAATTTCCTGCAGCGTCACTTCGGCCGCAAGCACTGCCGCGCGGGTCTGTGAAGACAGGGAAGAATCTGCATCGGTTGCGCGGGACATGTCGTTGCCATCTGCAGCCTTCAGCTCCGCGGTGATGGATTTCAGGTGGGCGATGTGAGCCAGAAATTGTTGCTTGAGTCTCTGCTGTTTCGAAATCTCCAGATCAATCGTGTGCCGGGAAACCAGGAGACGAAATTTGGCGTCGAGCCTGCTCAGTTCAGCAGCTGCAAGCGCAGGCATGGTTTGGTGGAGTGACGGTGTCACCTGATCCTGCTGCGCCCAGGTCTCGTCGGGGGCGGTTTGCGGCTGCGCAACCACAGCTTGCCGGCTGGCGGGTTCACCCGCTTGAGTAAAACTGCCGGATGCCAGCGATACGGCGCTGATTGTACCCAGGCACAGAAAAGCCGATGCAGCGGCCGCTATGACCGGTCGCGTGGCAAAGCGCCTTGTCAATTGGGTCCAGTAGTGCTGCGGGGATTTGAATCGGATTTCACCGGCCATTTCCAGGGCAGTGTTGCGGTATCCGGCGACCTTCGCGCCAATGCGCTGTGAACCTGTCTCAGCCGTTATGACAGGCTTTATGGCAGTGTTGATCGTAACCGCGACAGGAAGGCTGACGGGTGCTGCCCGGTCAGCCTGGCCATGCAAGGCGTCGATAATCTGTTGCGAAGTTGCCGGTGCAGACAGGACTTCATGCACCCCTTCAATGGCCTCGATTTCAGCCCGGCTGCCCGATGGCGCCACGACGATCAGGTGCTTCACCTTGTGAACACCTGCCAGCAGCACCAGTTTCAGCCCGCGGCTTTCCGTCGGCAGCGACTGATCGACCACGGCGCACTCGACATCATTGTCTTCAATGAGCATGAGCAGATCATCGATTGACCGCATGTGACGTGCCCGCACCGGCACATCGTGATCCATAACTGTTTCCGACACCTGCCTCATGGCAGCGCCAACGAAGATGGTTTCCATCACCCGAGACGGGTTTTGCGTACTGGTTTGCGTATGCATTTCGCGCCGTTCCCCTGTAGTATTTAACCTTCATGGACGAACTGCCATGACTGCCAAATTCCCGGACACAGTGGCTTGAATCTTTTGTTAAGAGGTAAATTCAATTTTTAATTAATCGGTTTCGGCAGCATTGTTGAATTCGTGCTTAACGCGGCTCTAACAATCACGGTTAAGCAAGTCATAATGCGGTTCGGCGACCGGTCCTGAACACCTGAAACACAAGGTCAATCATCCGGATCGATGGATAGCTTAAGCTCCGCCAAGTCAAACTTGGCGGGCCGCAGTGCTTTCTGATGTCAGCAATGGTACAGGCAAACCTGTGCTGTTCACATTTTCATCGTTTCGGCAATTTCAATGGTGCCGTGTTCAATATGAGGGCAGCCTTTTGCCATCTCGATGGCTGCATCAATCGTATCTGCCTCAACCAGTGAGAAGCCTGACAAGGGGTTTGATCCGCCGTCGTTTGTAACGCCGGATGAGCTGACCGTGCTGGACTTGCCGACCGGATGGCCCGGATTGACCATGGCGTCTCCGAGACCGGCCATCCAGGCCTCCCATCTGGCCATTAGTTTTGCGCCTTCTTCCGGTGTATCCGGCATTTGTCCGCCGTGATAGGCAAAAACGAACTGGGGCATTTGATCTTCTCCAGGTTGGGGGTTGGGAGTTTGGGTTAAGATTGCAGTTCCGGGAATTGTTCCAGTTTTCGCAGTGACGATGTCCATCCCCGCTTGTGGTTGGCCGCTGCTTCTTCGTCTGTGAGACCGGAATGGGTCAGCACAAACAGCGTGCCGCCTTGGCCATCCGGGCGGACTTCAAACAGGACGCGGGTCTCATGGCCGCGCTGGTCCTTGTCATCATGCCAGCCCCAGGTGAACTCAACCGAGTTCGGCGGGTCTATTGCCACCACCTCACCGCTCATCTTGTGCAGGGCGCCTTCAGAATTAACCAGCGTCGACGACCAGGCACCGGGCCGGGACAGGTCCAGATTGTGCTCCTTCATGGCGACCCCTTCCGGGCCCCACCATTTCAGCAGATGATCGGTCCGGGTGACAAACGTGAAGACTTTTTCCGGTGCAAGGGGGAATGCCCGCTCTATTTTCAAAACGCTCATAGATCATCACCTTTCTGCAGCAAGGCAGCTTCCAGCCGGTCGAGGCTTGTCTGCCAGAATTCTTGATAGGTCATCGCCCACTCGCCGATTGCCCGCACAGCCTGCGGGCGCACCGAGTACATGCGGCGCTGCTTGTCGATGCGCTGTTCGATAATACCGGCTTCCCGCAATACTTTGAGATGGCGCGAGATGGCCGGCGGCGAAATGGCTCCAACATCCTGCAGGTTTCCTGCCGGCAGTTCGCCTTCCTTCAGCAGTTTTTCGACAATCGCAAACCGTGTTGCATCGCCGAGCGCGGCAAAAGTGTCATATATCATGGAGAGCTCTTTTAATTTCAAATTACGTTAATTAACATAAATAGAAATTAAAGATTGTCAACACCGGATGCTCAAGTGAACTGACCTGTCAGACAAGCGTATCGGGGTTGGGCTGTAAAATCTGTGTTGCATCGTGCGTTTCGTTTTCATAAGTTCTTGTTCTCGAAGAAAAACAGAAAAAAACATAATTATGCAGGATTTTGCAGAAGCATTTCGTTTGGCATTCGGCCTGGTGGCAGCCATGGACGCGGATCTGGTCGAGATCATCGGCCTGTCATTGCGCGTCAGTCTGACGGCTGTGCTTGTTGCAGCCGTGCTGGGGATGCCGCTTGGCGCGCTGTTGGCCACGGTGCGGTTTCCCGGCCGCAGTGCAGCTGTGATCATCGTCAACGCACTGATGGGCCTGCCGCCCGTGGTGGTTGGCCTGCTGGTCTATATGGCGCTGTCGAACGCAGGCCCGCTTGGCTTTCTGCAGTTTTTGTACACGCCGGCAGCCATGATGATTGCGCAATCCATTCTGATCACGCCGATCGTGGCAGCGCTGACCCGGCAGATCATTGAAGAGATGAACTTTGAGTACGCTGAGCAGTTTGCCTCCCTGTCGGTGCCCTGGCACACCCGCATCATCGCGTTGATAAGCGACGCAAGATACGCATTGCTGACCGTGCTGCTGGCAGGCTTTGGCCGTGCCATCGCCGAGGTTGGTGCGGTTATCATTGTCGGCGGCAATATCGCTCATCTGACCCGGGTCATGACCACGGCCATTGCGCTGGAAACCTCCAAAGGCGACCTGGCGCTGGCACTGGCGCTCGGCATTGTGCTGCTTGTCATTGCGCTGGTGGTCAACGCCGCCGTGATGAGCCTGCGCGCCGGGGTGGAAAGCCGGACCCATGCTTGACCAGCCCGTTCCTGATCAGCCTGTTTCAAAATCTGCAAGCCAGTTGCCTCTCGCCGTCGTCGGCCTGAGCTTCAGGGCAGGCGGTGCGACACTGATCGACCAGCTTGATCTCGTTTTGACCGATCACGGCGTCACGGTGGTGATGGGACCGAACGGGGCCGGCAAGAGCCTGCTGGTGCGCCTGCTGCACGGGCTGATCGAACCGCAATCAGGCAGCATCACCTGGAATGGCCAGGGCTGTGGCCAGGCCACCAGGTTGCGCCAGGCGATGGTGTTCCAGAAACCGGTTTTGTTGCGCCGGTCGGTTGCCGCCAACGTGGATTTTGTCCTGAAACTCACAGGTGCCTCGAACCGTGAGCGGCTGACCCGGTTGCTGGCGCAGGCCAACCTGCTGGACAAGGCAGGCCAGCCGGCACGGGCCTTGTCGGGTGGCGAGCAGCAGCGCCTGGCACTGGCGCGGGCGTTGGCAAGTGATCCGGACGTGCTGTTTCTGGATGAACCCACTGCCAGCCTCGATCCATCGTCAACCCAGACAATCGAAAACGCGATTGCCCAGGCAAGCGGGCGCGGTGTGAAAATCATCCTGGTCACCCATGATGCCGGTCAGGCGCGCAGGCTGGCCAATGATGTGGTGTTCATCCATCGCGGTGCCGTCGTCGAGCACTCCGGCGCGGAAAGTTTTTTCAAACAACCGGCCAGCAAGGCCGCGCGGGATTATCTCGCCGGAAAACTGGTCATCTGATCGAGAAAGGAAACAGTTGAAATGAAGATGAAAAAGATCGGTTTTCTGGCGGCAGCCGCCGTGTGCGCCGGCTTCGGGTTGGCCGTGCCCGGTCACGCGCAAGACAAGTCGATCATCGTTCAGTCGACCACGTCGACCCAGAACTCCGGCCTGTTTGACCACATTCTGCCGGTGTACGAAAAAGCCTCCGGCGTCAAGGTGAACGTTGTTGCCGTCGGCACCGGACAGGCCATCAAGAATGCCCGCAACTGCGACGGCGATGTATTGTTTGTGCATGCAAAACCGGCTGAGGAAATGTTTGTGTCCGATGGCTATGGCGTGAAGCGTTTCGACGTCATGTACAATGATTTCGTCATTGTGGGTCCGCCCACCGACCCGGCAAAGGTTGCAGGGCGCAAGGATGCTGCTGGATCGCTGAAGGCAATTGCGGATGCAAAAGCCGTATTCGCCTCGCGCGGCGACGATTCAGGGACCCACAAGAAAGAACTCAGCCTTTGGCAAGACGCAGGCGTTGACGTGCAAGCGGCAAGCGGCACCTGGTATCGCGAAACCGGATCCGGCATGGGCGCCACCCTCAACGCCAGCGTCGGCATGGGCGCGTATGCCATGACCGACCGGGCCACCTGGATTGCGTTCAAGAACAAGGCCGAATTCAAGATTGCGGTCGAAGGCGACAAGGCGATGTTCAACCAGTATGGCATTATTCAGGTCAACCCTGAAAAGTGTCCGAATGTGAAGGCGGACGCCGCGAACAGTTTTATTAACTGGATCATCACCAAAGACGGGCAAAGCGCCATTGCGGCTTACAAGCTGGACGGCAAGCAACTGTTCTTTGCCAACGCAGCAAAGGAAGGCGCGTCGTAAACATCCCCTGTCAGGCTGAATTGTAATGTACCTGAAACTGCCTGGAAATATCGTAGCCGGACAGGGCGTCGGCCCGCGCAGCAAAGGCGGGTGACCGGCAAAACGCCACCAGTTCCTGCATGGGCGGGTCGAACCAGGCCCGCCTGTCAACGGCCAGGTCGTAGCGCTCTTTCATTACGGGTATGAACTCAAGCCGCAACTGAAAAGCCACACTTGCCAGCCCGAAGGACATCTCGGCACTGCCGTCCTGCACCAGCAGGGCGGCGTCCGTCTCACTGCGTGCCGGTGGCGACCAGTCGATGTCTGATCCGCCAAGCCCGGCCTCATCGAGCAATCTGGCAAACAGCATCTGGCTTCCCGCCTCCGGCTGACGCGCGGCAAGCGTTCTTTCCCGTGCATCACTGAGTGTCCTGATGCCGGCCGGATTGCCCTGCGGCACGATCAACCCCCGTTTGCGTCCGGCCCATTCCATCAGGACAACAGACTGTCCGGCCAGCTTTTCCCGCACAGCATTCACGTTCCAGCCCGCTCCGGTTGTATCCGGGATATGCAGGCCTGTGGCGATGCCCTCAAGGTTTGCAAAGCGCTCAAGCCCGTCAAGCGAGCTGTCGAAATTGGCTGCCAGGCCGCAGCGGCTTTCCCGCATCGCCCACTCCAGCAGCGGGTCATGACTGCCCAGCAGCACCGCCGGGCGTACCGCGGCAACCGGCCCGGCCGGGCCTGATGACTTGTCAGTCAGCCATGCATCGACCTGATCGCGCGGAAACAAAAGCTTGCCCGTGGCCCGCGAACAGGGCACCTCGCCGGAAGCCGCGAGTTCATAAACCTTGCGCTCTTTTATGCGCAGAAGATCAGCCAGTTCCCTGGTGGTGAGATATCTGGTGGCGAGGTCGGTCATCTGTGTTGCCCTGATGTGTTAACCTGCAAAAACCTGCATGGTTTTCCCAAGGCTGGCAATACAGTTCGATCACTCTGGCTCATCTGGAAGTGATTGGCTACCATGCCGTCATACTGGAATTTGACCATGCGACAAAGCCTGAAGGAGGCTCATGCATTGGCGGGCAAGTCTGCGGAACCACTGGTTTACGGCTATCTTGAAAGCCCGGTCGGCCAGCTTCTGCTGGTGGCCGATGCTGATCATCTGCGCGGCATCAGCTTTCCCAAGGGCAGCAGGAAGCAGGAACCTCAGGCCGGCTGGCGCCGTGATGATGCATATTTCCCGCACACAGTAGCACAGCTGCGCGCTTATTTCGCCGGCGAGCTCAAAGAGTTCAGTTTGCCCCTGTTGTTCGACGGGACGGATTTTCAGAAGACCGTGTGGCAAGCCCTGTGCGACATCCCCTATGGCGAGACCACGTCCTACGGCGTACTGGCAGCGAAACTCGGCAATCCCAAAGCCAGCCGCGCAGTAGGCGCCGCCAACGGCGCCAACCCGCTGCCCATCATAGCCCTCTGCCACCGCGTCATCGGCGCCGACAATTCCCTGACCGGTTTCGGCGGTGGTTTGGACGTGAAACACTTCCTGCTGACCCATGAGAAGGCCCGGGGTTACCAGGGGCAGTTGTTTTGAATAAGTACGCTCGGCTGAAATGTAACCCATGTGTCCGGTATGGACCTAGGGGTGCTGGTGCCAGGGGCGGAATCGAACCACCGACACGCGGATTTTCAATCCGCTGCTCTACCAACTGAGCTACCTGGGCATACGGGGCCGGATGAAGAATCCCTCATGCGACCGCAGCGGTTTATAGGTGATCGTCCGGCACCTGTCCAGCATCAACCACCATACATCATGACGGTTTTCTTAAAGTCCGGCGACCGGCTGCCTGGCGCACCGGTCAGGTGTCCTCGCCGTCCTCGTCGCGCTTGGGCGACAAGGTCTCTCCGGTCTCGTCAAAATCAGGCGCATCGGCGGCCGGAATGGCGTACTGGCCGCCGAGCCAGCGGTGCAGGTCGATGTCGGCGCACCTGGCTGAACAGAACGGATGGTATTTCTGTTTCGACGGTTGCTGGCACAACGGACACGGGCGCCTCGTGCGCAACCTTATCGGTGGTTCCGGTTTCCTGCCGCCATCGCCTTTCTGATCGCTCATATCAGGTCTCCGTAACCCACTTTCCGTAAATCGGATATCCGCCGGCCTGCAGCATCTGCGCGGTTTCATGCAGCGGCAGGCCGACTACACACGTATATGACCCGCTCATCCAGCGCACGAAGGCTGCCGCCTTGCCCTGGATGGCATAGCCGCCGGCCTTGCCGCGCCACTCGTCGCTCATCAGATAGGCATCCATGTCCGGCCGCATCAGTCGCTTGAAGCGAACCTTGGTATCGACAACCCTGGAGCGTTCGCGCCCGTCCGGCGATACCACCGCAATGGTGGTGAACACCCGGTGCGAGCGCCCCGACAGCAGCCTTAACGCATCGCGCGCCTCATCGGTCGACTGCGGCTTGTCGATCACCCGCCGGCCGACGCTGACCACCGTATCGGCCGCCAGCACGAAGACGTTTTCCCCCAGATTGCGCACCAGTGGTGCAGCGCGCGCTGCCTGGGCTTTTTCGCGCGCCAGCCGCAGCGACAGTGCCCTGGGCGATTCGCGCTTGCGCCGTGTCTCATCAATATCCACCGGGTTGAGCAGGTCTGGATAAATGCCGATCTGTTCAATCAGTGCCAGCCTGCGCGGTGAGGCGCTGGCCAGTACCAGCTTTGCATCGGTAATCGACATGTGCTTGAGCCTTTTGAACCCTGCTGAATGCGTCATTCTAGAATGCATCAATCTAGATTGAGCGGTATGTGCTACAGATTCTGGGTAATTGTCCAGCACCGCAAAAATCTCCCGCGGTGTTATCTCACTTTTGGCAGGCCGGTATCGCCAAACCGGTCCCGCATCCGCTTGATCAGATGGTCGCGGCAGGTGCGGTAGGCATCCAGCACCTGCTCCCGGCTGCCCATCTCAAGCGACGGGTCGATTGTCGGCCAGTACACCACGTCAATGGCCATGGTGCGGGTCAGTTCCATGGCCTTGTGATGGGCTTCGGGAGACAGGGACACAACCAGGTCAAAACTGGAATCGACAAGATCGTCGAACGACTTGGCCTTGTGTTTTGAAATATCGACACCGATTTCGTCCAGAACCTCGACAATGAAGTCGTTGCGTTCAGTAGGCCGCACCCCGCAACTGTCCACAAACACCCGGTGGCCATAATAATACTTCATGATCCCTTCGGCCATGGGCGAGCGGATGGCATTGTGCGAGCAGCAAAACAGCACAGCACCTGGCAGGTCCGCGCTCATGTGGCAGGGTCCCTCATCCGCGCCAATGCAGCACGCACACCAGCGTGAACAATCGCCGCGCTGTGTCGAAGTCCACGGTAATCTTGCCGTCCAGCCGGTCCATCAGCACCTGGCTGCCCTCGTTGTGCAGGCCGCGCCGGGCCATGTCGATGGTTTCAATCTGGCTCGGCGTGGCGGTGCGAATGGCCTGATAGTAGCTTTCGCAGATGCCGTAATAGTCTTTCACAATGCGCCGCAGCGGCGACAGCGCCAGCGCAATGACGCTTAGCGTGTCACCGGCTTCGCTGCACACATTGAACACCAGCTTGGTGCCGTCGATAGACAGGTTGAGGGAATAGGGACCGTCCGGTTTGCCGACGACCTGGAAACTGTTGCTCTCGAGCAGATCGTAGATCGCCACTTTTCGCTCGTGGTCCACGTCGGCAGAGAAGGTCTTGGACAGCGTATTGTCCAGGTTGACGGCGACCAGTTTGTTGTTGTCGGTGTCCATGTCCCGGGCTTCCAGAGCGTTTGTCGAACTAACTGCCGTATTCGCTTCGCATAAGTGAAGGGTCAGGGCAAGTTCAACCGCATGGCAACCGAGCGTGCATGAGCTTCCAGCCCTTCGGCGCGCCCGATTGTGATGGCGTCCGGACCAATGGCGCGCAGCGCATCTGCACTGCATTTCAAAATCGAGGTGCGCTTCATGAAGTCGAGCACATTGAGCCCGGAAGAATACCGCGCACTGCGCGCTGTCGGCAGCACGTGATTGGGTCCGCCGACATAATCGCCAACCGCTTCCGGCGTAAACGCGCCCAGGAATATGGCACCGGCATTGTGCACAGCCCCGGCAATCTCGTCCTCGTTCTCACACACGATCTCTAGATGTTCCGGTGCCAGCCGGTTCACCAGCGGCACGGCGTCCATAAGGTTGTCGACGATGATGATGCAGCCAAACTCGCGCCAGCTTGCCCCGGCAATGTCCGCCTTGGGCAAGGTTGCAAGCTGTGTCTCAACCGCTTGCGCTACCTCGCGGGCCAGTTGCTCAGCGTCGCATATCAGGATCGACTGGGCCGACGGATCATGTTCTGCCTGGGCCAGAAGATCAGCGGCAATCCAGCCCGCATTGGCGCTTGCGTCGGCCATCACAAGAACTTCCGAAGGCCCTGCAATCATGTCGATGCCTACGGTGCCGAACACCTGCCGTTTGGCTGCCGCCACAAAGGCGTTGCCGGGACCGACGATCTTGGCGACCGGCTCAATGGTTTCAGTACCGAAAGCCAACGCTGCAATGGCCTGCGCACCGCCTATGGTGTGGATCTCGGTGACACCGGCAATGCGCGCTGCCGCGATCACCTGGGCGTTGATGATGCCCTTCGGGGTCGGCACCACCATGACCAGGCGGTCAACGCCGGCCACATGCGCCGGAATGGCATTCATCAGCACTGAAGACGGATAGGCGGCAAGCCCGCCCGGCACATAAAGCCCGGCTGCCTGGACCGCACTCCAGCGGTGGCCAAGCTCGACACCTGATGCATCCGTATAGCGTTCACCGGCCGGCACCTGGCGCTTGTGGTAGGCATGGATACGCGAAGCTGCAGCCTCAAGAGCGGCAAGAATATCAGCCGGGCATTTATCGGCTTCCTGCCTGATCTGATCCGCCGTCATGCGGGCGCCCATGTCCGGCAGATCAAACCCGTCAAACTGTTTGGTGTAGTCGCGCACGGCCGCGTCGCCGCGGGCTTTGACATCGCCAAGTATGCCGGCCACGGCGTCATTGACGTCTGCTGCCTGTTCGCGCTTGTCGCCCAGCAGCCTGGCAAAGTCAGCCTCGAACCCGGCATCATTGATATTCAACCGGCGTGTCATTTAGTTGCGTCCTCTGTGTCAGGTCCGGCGTCATGATCCGGCCGCGCCCGTGCCGGCCAGGCCTCACTCAGGTCTGCCATCGCCACTTCAATACACTCAACCTCGATGCGTACAGCACCTCCGCCTGCAAACGACAGTTCGATGGTGCCTTCCGGTGCTTGTGCGCCTGGAATGAATGTCATGGCAAGCAGCGAGACAATGGCCGTCTTGTCGCTCATGACGATGTTGCGCGCGCTGACGCGGCGGACCCTGGATATCTGCACCCCGCACAGCCGCCGCTCGCCAGCACCGCCCTTGTCGGAGAAGTGAACATAGCGATTGGCCACAATCGACAGCTTGGCGGTGTTCTTCATCCAGCGAAGATCTCCCACCGGCAATACAGCATCCTGCAAATGGGCGGAAATGACGGCCAGATCTTCTTCGTCCAGCGCGGCTATTTTTATAGCGGGAGTGTCGGCCATGTGCTTGGTCGCTTTTTGTTTTCAGTCCTGTAACAGGAAGGTTTCCGGTTGTATCAACCAGAAACCATAAACCTGACGGTTTTTAAAGAGTCAGAGTGACAAAGACTCCAGGGTCTTGACCCTAGTCGGAGATGCGCGAGATATCCGCACCACATGCACTGAGCTTGTCTTCCAGTGTTTCGAAACCGCGATCCAGGTGATAGACGCGGTGCAGCATGCTTTCGCCTTCTGCTGCCAGTGCCGCAATCACCAGCGACACCGATGCGCGAAGATCGGTTGCCATGACTTCAGCCCCATGCAGCTGGTCTACGCCGGTGACGGTTGCCGTATCGCCACTGAGCGAAATGTCGGCTCCCAGGCGGGCCAGTTCCTGCACGTGCATGAACCGGTTTTCGAAAATCGTCTCGCGAATGACGGACGTACCGCCGGCCCGCGTCATCAGTGCCATGAACTGCGCCTGAAGGTCGGTCGGAAAGCCGGGATAAGGCTGGGTTTCCACGTCGACCGGTTTCAGGCCATTGCCGTTGCGCCTGACCCGCATGCCATCGTTTTCAACGTCGATGGTGGCACCTGCCTGTTCCAGCACCGAAATCACGCTGGCCAGGTTGTCAGCCCGCCCGCCGCGCAGTTTGACATCGCCGCCAGTCATGGCAACCGCCATGGCATAGGTGCCGGTCTCGATCCGGTCAGCCAGGACCTCGTGCGTGGCACCATGCAGTTTATCGACGCCCTCAATAGTCAGTGTCGAGGTGCCGATACCATCAATTTTGGCACCCATCCTGACCAGGCATTCGGCAACATCAATGACTTCCGGTTCGCGCGCGGCATTCTCAATCACCGTCTCGCCCCTGGCCAGTGTGGCCGCCATCATGGCGGTGTGGGTCGCGCCGACGGACACCATGGGGAAGGTGATCCTGTTGCCTCTCAGGCCGCCGGGTGCCGTGGCTACCACATAGCCGTTTTCGATTTCAAGTTCAGCGCCCAGTTCGCGCAGCGCCATCAGATAGAAATCCACCGGCCTGGTGCCGATGGCACAGCCGCCCGGCAGGGAAACCCTTGTATCATGAAAGCGGGTCAGCAACGGCCCGAGAACCCAGAAGCTGGCCCGCATTTTTGACACGAGATTGTAGGGCGCCGTGGTATCGACAATGTCGGCAGCGGTAAAATGGACCGTTTCACCGGCCTGGTTGCACTGGCCGGCGCGTTTGCCGTCGGTGCGCTGGTCAACGCCGTGATTGTGCAGAATGCGTTTCAGCAATTGCACGTCGGCCAGCCGGGGCAGGTTTTTGAGCGTGAGTGTTTCAGCGGTCAAAAGGCTGGCAATCATCAGGGGCAGGGCAGCGTTTTTCGCACCCGAAATCGGGATTTCGCCATTCAATTCGTTGCCGCCGCCGATTCTGATCCGGTCCATGCTTTATTCGTGCCTTTTTGATACAGTCTGGAAGGTATGCTGCGATAGTGCCGCTTTGTGGCGCTTTCATGCACCTAAAGTGCCAGTTCGGGCAAGAGGACATATGACCCAACGAAATATGGTTGGTTTTCAGTCCTTTGCCTTGTCGGAAATGTTTTTTTCATCGCTTGTCGCAGACGTTTTGCTGCGGGCCTGCTGCTTGCGCCGGGCAAGATTGCGCCTGAGTGCGTCTGCCAGGCGTTTTTCCCGTTCTGAAGCTGTCTCCCTGGCCATGCCTTAAACCGCTTCCCGATTAGCAATTATTGAACCTTCACAATGTAGGGTCCTGACCCTAGGCTCCAGCCAACTTATTGTCATGCAGGTTCAATCATGCTTGCACAGTTTCAGTTGCTGTGGCATTACGCCTGCCATATTGCCGGGTCCGGCTTAGATCATGCTGTCGTAGCTCAGGGGTAGAGCACTCCCTTGGTAAGGGAGAGGTCGAGAGTTCAATTCTCTCCGACAGCACCATTTTCAGATCAGAAAACAACCGTTTTTCAGGCGCTGAATATCGCATTGCCTGAAACCTGAGAGTTGTTCCCGCCATTGTCCCGTTCATGGCGGAAACCTTCAAGCGCTCAAGTACCGGCCTTCAATTGCTGCAGGCCTTTCTGCAATGGCGCACAAATACCTATTTGATCACCCCACAGGCCAGACGCCCGGAAGTGTCTTCGCTGCTCGCAT
Source organism: Anderseniella sp. (assembly GCA_013041995.1). Classification (GTDB taxonomy): domain Bacteria; phylum Pseudomonadota; class Alphaproteobacteria; order Rhizobiales; family Aestuariivirgaceae; genus Anderseniella. Next base: position 14,673 of record JABDRA010000215.1, read on the forward strand.
GAATCATAATGGCACGGTTCACTACATCAGCGAGAGACAAGCGCGCAGCCACGATGGGCTTTGTAGCGGTGCCGTCCTCGTCGACCGTAAAGTCGGGCAAATCGCCAAGATGGCTGCCCAAGGTCTGACCTTCATAGGTGAGCCACAGGTGGCCGCCCGCGCCCAGGCCCGGAACCATGGTTCCATCTTTCTGTGCTGGTCCACAGTCGGGTTTCTGGTGGATATGAAAGGCATATTTGCCTGATTTCAACCCTTTTATATTGGGCTCCACCAGGAGTGCTGTCTCCGTTCTGTCGCCAACCACGATCTCGGTGTTCTTGATGGTCAGCGTGCCGAGCTTTTTACCCAGCCCACGAGCGCTGGTCAGGCGAACCGGAATTTTTGCTTCGGATCCATTATTGGTCCAGGCCAGAAAGTCGTTGAACATTTTAGCTTTTTGCTCTGCCGTCACGCTTGCAGTTGAGCCGTTGATTGTTAACAGAAACGTTTCGAATTTCTCCTTCAACACTGCAACAGTCTGTTCACCTTCATGCTCGGCGAGCCAGTCTTTCGCCCGCGGAAATCTTGTCCAGCCGGGCAGGACCGCTGCCAGATTCACATTCTTCCATCTGGGATCGTAGGGCGATTGTTGCAGGTTCTTGAACCCGGAGAAAAATGTCTCGACAAACCGCACGACTTTCTTGTGCCGGGGATGGTCAACGGGCCAGTTGTTCACGACCAGCACCAGCCGCACGGCCACTGTATCAATGCTGCTGTTTGCCGGCGTTATGTTCGGAAAATCACCGGCAGTGACCGTTGAGGAGACGTAGTTTTCAGACAATCCTGCCTGCGGTATCGGCAGCAGACGGAGATTGTCCTGAGACCCAAGATCGGCTGCAATTTTTTTGAGATTGTTTCCCAGCACGACAGTTGCCGATATCTCGCCGGTTGTCATTTTTTCCAGTGCAACCGTGTCTGGATGATTGGTGTGTTTCACATCAATGCCCAGTGATTTGAAAAGAAGTGCGGACGGCGTATATCCGTCACCTGCGCCTGCGCCGAAATTCACTGTTTTGCCGGCCAGATCGCTGATGTCGCCGATGTCTTTTCCGGCAACGATGAATATGTTTTCAGTGCCGAGTTCGGCGATATACTGCAGCGTCAGATTAATATCGGGGATGAAGCTGTCCTTGAGAACCGCATCGAGCACATCTGCATGTACAATACCGGCATCAACCCCCTTCAGGTACAGTATGTCGGAAATGTTTTGCGCCGAGCCAAAACCGAGCAACGGTAGAATTCGCTGGGTTTCGCCGTCATTGAGCGCCGTGCCCAAATCTTCAACAAGACGGGCGCTGGTGCTGTCGAGGCCCCCGGTCACGATTGTAACTGTGGTGGAATTCACCCGTTGAATAATCTGTTGGCGGGTCTCCGCACTTTGCACAACACTGCCAACTGCAACCATACAATACAAAGCACCGACGAGGATGCTGAGAACCCCAAACCTGTATTCACCCATTCCAACTCTCCAAAATACCAAAAACCAAGGTTCGCGCCGTCCCGCACGCGTCCTGAACGAAATTGGTATTTGATTTTCCCCCCCGTCAATCGAATCACCCAGGAAACTAATTGAAAACGTGCCACAAACCTTACTTAGGGTCCAGATCGATTAACGGTAGTTTATACTCAAGGTATTGTCCCTGGACGGAGTTGTTTTGGAACATGAATGACGCCGTGGGAAAGCATGCCGGCGTTCGGGCGGGGCTTCGCAAAACCGTTTTCCATGTCAGCATTGCTGCCTTGTTGAAAGACAGGTATTCCAAACATGATGACTGGTGAATTGCCTAATGCAGTCAGGCAGTCATTCCGCGTATTCAGCAATCGTGTTGTCTCTGCAGATCATCTTCGTCTATGCAACAATAACGGAAATTCCGGCGCTCTAATCAGGCTGTGTACGGCATTGTTGTTTTTTCCGCTGTTGAATTCCCTGTGTAAATGTTACTTACAACAAGTGCACCGAAACCGGTCTGCACAAGTCGGCGGTTAATGGAAATATTACAGTATTGATGCATCGTTTACCTCTCATTGTTGGGTAAATCTGTGTGTGTTGCGTAAACTTTAAGTCACGTAAAACCACGATTATACCAAAGGAGGTAATTATTGACCCATTTGATGGAGTCAAATCCGTTCATTCTGGCAGGCGTGGTGCGCAGCGCGATGCGGGTCGCATCGGGCAAGCGCCGCAACGCACCAGATGGACGGATTTGGCCCACCGAAGGCCGGTTTTTCGCGCCCGCTGGACGTCGTTATGCTCCACTTGTGGTCAGCCAGACCAAGGCGTGAAGCATGCACAGGGCAACATGGGTTCATTTGAACCCATAAAGTTGCCCTGACACTCTGGAGGCGATCAGGTTCATGACCTTTGGTTGAAAACCAAAAGTCATCCTGATCTTGCCAGCAAACGCGAAAAATCGGTCAAATGAGTCAATAATTACCTCCTTTGGTATTACGGCAATGTTTGAGGGGGAAATGCAGGAACTGGACCCGCTGGGGATCAACCAGATCGTGACGCGGCTGCACATGCAGGTTGTTGCGGTACATGGCATCGAGATTGCGACCAGTGTCGACTTTGACTGTTTTGCAGCGGTCAGGGCACAATTGCGCGACGACGCCATTTCGCCCTACTTCGATCCGCAGCACAATGGCCCTGAACTGTCGCAATCAGCCTTCTGGATCGAAGGACGCAAGGACGGTGAACCGGTCTACGTCGAAGCCTACCGTCTCTATGTACCAAGCGGACCGTTCAATCACTGGTGCCGGGCTTGGCTGATGGATGCGCACACCAGGGCAGGCGAAGACGTACATATCGAAGCGGTATCCGAACCGATGTCCGACCCGGTCTCAAGATTGGGCGGCCGCATGGCCTATCGGGGTGAATTGTTCATGTCACAGTCGCTGCGTGGAGGCCCCGAAAGCAGATTGATCAACGACATTTCACTGCTGCATCACGCATTGGTCTGGGGCTACTGGAAACCGGATTACATATGGGGTTTGACGACTGAGAGCAGGGCGCAGCGCGGCATGCTTCGCCGCATCTATTACAACCACCTGGAAGAAGGGTTTATTGTCTGGAAGCGTCGGCCCGTGTGTGTGGAACAGGATCGCGAAACCTTGTGCTACCAACCGCGACACCAGATCATCAGGGACCTTGCTGCGGTCATTTATACCAAATGAGTCAATAATTACCTCCTTTGGTATCAAGCAACATGGGTTCAAATGAATCGATAAAGTTGCTCGAACGTTTTGACAGCCATCAAACGTCTACCGGCACTTCGTAACCGGAGCGTCCAAAAGGTTCCAGACGATCCGGGCGGGTCTCTCCTTGCATGAGCAGTGATCCGATAGTGATCTTGTTGCCGCTCCGGATCGGAAACAGAACCCGGTGATAGCGCAGCCAGTAGGCTTCAGCCTTTTGTTGCGCCGGTATCAGCGCCATGCATTCATCAAACAGAACCTGGTGTGTTTCCGACACTTCAAGATACCTGTCATAAACTTGGCTTTCGGTTTGAGTAAAGCGCTCATCCAGCTGGAATTGTCGTCCCTGGCACCAGTCCACCCCCATGATTTTCCCGAGTGGTGTGCGCGTTCCGACTTCACGGATCGGAAAGCCGGTGTCTGGATCGTCTCTTGAAAACACCAGCCGGGGCGCAATCAGGCGCGGCGATTTGATTGCCTGTCTGGCATAGTCGGGGATCGAGCCGGGGTCTTTTGGTGCCTGCAGCGCAGATTGCAGCATCGAGACTTTCAGGTCCTGCAACAACGCCATCCGGTCAGAGGCGTCCTTTGCTGTATCGAAACGTTCCGCAAACCAGCCCTGATTGTAGAAGTTCAGGAAGTACGGCGCCGGCATGGCGCCAAGGTTGGCTGCTGCAAACTGCAGGCTGTCGCGCGCGGCGTAAGCGGTGTCCCAGCGGACCTCGGTCGCGTATGCACCATTGGCCGCAATGAACGGTCTCATGCACACCAATCCAAACCCTCGAAACGGCAAGTCATTGTCGCCGAACGGATATCCTGTCAGATCGCGAACGACCTGGCCGCGATCAATCCAGTTGTATTGATCGCCATGTATCTGTTTGGATGGGACCTCTTTCATTTGTCGCGTTCGACTTTGGGGAACGGGATTATATTGGATTCCTCGGCCGGTCCGAACAAATCTGCCAACGAAAGACCCAATACAGAGCCCATTTCGATAATCGTTGAGGAGTGGCCAAGGGTGGCTCCGGCTTCAATGTCCAGAACTGTTTCAACCGCAATTCCCATGTCACGGGCCAGTTGTTGAACTGAAATCTTTTTTGTAATCCGCGCGTCGCGCAATCGCGTGCCAATGTAACCATGCTTCATCTTAGACCCCCTGATGTGCACTGCGGCAAATCGGTCGGTAATTATACAACGCGCGGTCGCAAGTCATCACGAAATTTTCGCCAGGGGATTTTCTGCTCCAGCCCTTCTTCTTGCACCACTGCCACTAATCCTCATTAAATAACGCTACGTTAATCTGCGCTGGAGTGTCAATCAGTGCTCTTGTTCGCTGGATATCCCAGCATGCTCGGGTTAAAAGGTTTTCATGGCAGACACTTTCAAGCAGACACAATCATCC
>JABDRA010000222.1 GCA_013041995.1 Anderseniella sp.
GTTGTATGTCGGGCTGCCGGGCAATCCTGTCGCAGCCTTTGTGACATTCAATCTGATTGTGCGGCCCATGATCGACAAGCTCGCGGGTGCTGTCAGGCAACGCTTTTCCGAATTTCCTGCCATCAGCGCATTTGAAAGACGCAGGCGGCATCACCGGGTGGAGTATGTCCCGGTTCGGGTGACCGGCCGCAATGATCAGGGGCTTCCAGTCGTGGAAATGTTGGGCCAGGGCAGTTCCGCCGCGTTATTGCCGATCGCCCAGGCAGATGGTCTGGCAATGGTCGAGGCAGGAGTTGGCCGTGTGTCCAGCGGCCACCGGATCACTTATCTGCCGCTGGACTGAATATCTTGAGATGTTGATTGTCACGCAGGATCAAGCACCTTATCGTCCTTAGGGTAAAGCAATAAATAATTTGTTTTACAACAAGATACGGCAGTTTCATTATCCAGTATTTGAACTTCTCTGCAGCACGTTTTTACCGTGGGTGAAACTCACTCTTCTTTCAGTTCCACCGCGAGACGCTTGTCCAGGTAATCGGCGCAGATTTCCGTCAATGCCGGGATCTTGTTTTCAAAGAAGTGATTGGTATCAGGCATCACTTCATGGTCGATCTTGATGCCTTTTTGGGTTTTCAGCTTGGCGACAAGGGCATTGATGGAATCAGCCGGTGTGACGGTATCGTACTGGCCATTGACGAACAGGCCCGATGCCGGGCAGGGCGCCAGGAAAGAAAAGTCGTAATGCTTTGCCAGTGGCGCGATTGAAATAAACCCTGCAATTTCGGGGCGCCGCATCAGAAGTTGCATGGAAATCCAGGCACCGAACGAAATGCCGACGATCCAGCAGGTCGCCGCTTCCTTGTTGTAGGTCTGCATCCAGTCAAGCGCTGCGGCGGCATCGGACAGTTCGCCGGCGCCGTTGTCGAACAGTCCCTGCGACCGGCCGACACCGCGGAAGTTAAACCGCAGTACCGAGAAGCCACGATCGCGAAACATGTAGTAAAGGTCATGCACGATTGGGTTGTTCATTGTGCCGCCGAACTGCGGATGCGGGTGCAGAATCAGTGCGATGGGTGAGCCGTGCTCCGGATTGTGATGATAGCGGCCTTCAATGCGACCGGCGGGTCCGTTAAAAATGACCTCAGGCATACGTTTGACATCCAGTCTTTAAAATGGGTTGCCGGGACACAATGACGAGGCAACGAGGATTTGACCCCATCATCAGCAATTGATGCAAAAAACGCTGAATTTGGCAGGATTGAATTGTTGACTCTGTTTGTCGGGTATTCTATATCCAGTTTAGAACTATTCAAGAAACCGCCATGTCCCGGAGTCGTGCCCCGGAAACGGGAGCTTAGGCGGGGTCTTACACAATTTGACAGCCGGAATGCAAGCTTTACGGGCATCGGGTAAATCGCCTGACAGTATTCCTGGGCCGATGGAGCGAGTAAAGACATGAAGCTCTCTACAAAAGGCAGATACGCAGTGATGGCTATGGCTGACATAGCAACGCAAGCTGAGGGCGCACTGGTGCCGCTTGGAGACGTCGCTGAGAGGCAGGAGATCAGCCAGGAATATCTGGAGCAATTGTTTGCCAAGCTTCGTCGTGCCGGTCTGGTGGAAAGCCAGCGCGGCCCCGGCGGCGGATATCGTCTCGCGCGTCTGGCCGATCAGATAAATATTGCAGATATCGTGTCGGCGTCCGATGAACCGATGCAGGTGACACGCTGTCAGGGCGATGCCATAGATGGCTGTGTGAAGGGTGAAAAGTGTGTGACCCATGAACTGTGGGCAGCACTCGGGCGGCAGGTGTATGGATTTCTGTCTGCGGTGACGCTGGGCGACGTGGTCAACCAGCGCAATCTGGCCCTGGAAGCCTCGATCCGCCGTGCCAAGACACATCCCGTCAGCAACATGGCGCAGGGTTGAGTATCGAAGCCGATGCGTACCTATCTCGATCATAATGCGACCAGCCCCATAAGGCCTGAAGCACGCGAGGCAATGCTTGCGGCGCTTGAACTGCGCGGCAACGCGTCTTCGGTGCATCAGGAAGGCCGCAAGGCAAGGGCGTTGATTGAGGTGGCACGTGACGAGATTGCGCGTGCTCTGGGAACCATAGCGCCGACAATTGTGTTCACCGGCGGCGGTTCGGAAAGCTGCAATCAGGCACTTCGCTGTGTTAGTGCTGATCATCTTGTCGTATCGGCAATCGAGCATCCGTGCGTGCTGGAAGCGGCCGCAGCATCGGGCCGCAAGGTTGATGTGCTGCCGGTCAATGAACATGGCGTCATTGATCTGCCGGCGCTTGATACCCTGCTTGGCAAAAGTGACGGTCGGGCACTGGTCTCGGTCATGC
>JABDRA010000229.1 GCA_013041995.1 Anderseniella sp.
GAGTGTCATTGATGGCCACGTCGTAATTCAGCTTGATGCGGCTAACTCTATACAATTCTTTGGAATTGGGAGCATAAGCCAGCTTAGTGAAAACGACTTTGTTCTCTGATACAGCCGATACTACGGATCGCACCGGAAACCATCGGGCGAAAAGCAGTTATCGACGCCTGAGGACGAGAGGCCGCCCTGGGTGATAGCAGCAATATCGTTGACGTGAAGACTTGGCCGCAACCATTCACGTGGTGCAAAAACCTGATGTATACTCGGTGCATCTTCTGTCGGTAACCGGGACCGCAATAAAGCTTTCATGTGCCAATCCTCAACGTACTCGGCGTCGCCTATCTACCTTGCATGCTCCCAACTATTGGTGAGCCTGGAACGCATATTGACTTACAAACCGGAAAAACGCTGGGAGCCTAGATCGAATTCGGTGTTACAGAATCGTCCCGACGCGGGAAGCCTCACCAAGCAACCACTTTATATAACTATTGCGCCAGGCTTTGTACACCTTTGATTTGATTCCGCGGTTCTTTTCAACGGAGATTTATCCAATAAATTCAAATGTTTCCGGGTCTTTGCGATACGCTGAAACAAACGATGAGAAAACGGTGCCCCATCCGGCAAACCTGCCAAACTTTCAATCCGGATGCGACTTAGCGATTCGGTCGCCTAAAATCTTGATATACCGCTTTCCAGCGGTATTGGTGTAAATCCCTGTAAATCAGGCAGATTGCCGGTGACGACAAGGTCGCCGCTTGTCAGCCAGGCATGGGCCTCAAGTCCACCTGCAGCATTTTTCCGGACACCGATGTTCAGCTTGTAGGTGCGTTCAATCCGGTCCAGCCACATTGATCCCGCCATGGCCTGCAGCAGGCAATCCGACCGCCATGGCACCCGTGCGGCTGCTGAATTCAGTGCCCACCCGATTAGTTGGATTTCCTCGGGTGTTGCACAGGATTGGGAACCGGCCGCTTCAAAACGCTCCAGCACGGCCTTGATGGGCTTGCGGTGATGTTCGTATCGTGCCCTGGCCAACAGCCAGACCGCAGTCAGCAGGGCTTTCCAGTGCCTGGCAGACAGGCGGCCTGCACGTTGCCAGACGCCGTCAGCGGACTTTGACAAGACCGTTCTCAATCAGCTCGCCCAGAAATGCGCGGGTGTCGCTTTCACATTGTGCACGCTCGACATCGTATTCCTTGATCAAGGAGTTGCAAATATCGTCAAGCGTGGTCTCTTCTCCCAACTTTTCCCATATCTGGCGGGCGGGACCTTCAAGTCCGTAATAGACACCGCGTTCGGCATCCAGCAGCACGGTATCATCGGGACCGAGTTCAGCCGCCGGCAACTGGCTGGTGCGAATCAGAATGCTGTCAGATTTGATGTTTTGCTGGCTCATGTGCCGAAAGTGTCCCGGACGTGTGAAATAATCAAGCTCATGCAGTGCTCATGACGATCTTTGTTGCGCGGCCTGACCAGATGGAAGGCCGGTATGCTGCCACACAGGCCCGCTGCCCATGTCATGAAATGCTGTTCCCGGCCTAAGGGTTCGATCAGATGGGTGAGGGACACATCCCGCCTCAACCGCATCATCGCATTAAGCTGGCCCATGGGCGTAATGGCTGGTTCGCCGGTCTCGTCCTCGTGCCAGTCGGTAAAGTACAATCCGGCCATCGGGCTGGGATGTTGGCTGTAGGCTTGAGGCACCAGATGAATATGCTTGCCGAACCGGTATGAATCCACCGCCAGGTGATCATCACCGAGGCCGGCCATTTCGCCGGATTGTTCATACAGATGCAAAGCCGGTATCGACGGGGCTGCCAGATAAGGATGTTCTGCTGTGGCATGAACGGTCAGTCTGTCGTCGCTGAACAGGTTGAAACCTGCCGTCTGAAAACTTGCAGCAAGTGTGGACTTGCCGTCACCGGCATTGCCGCAAAACGCCACACAGCCCTTTGCCGTCTCAACGGCTGCGCAATGCAACGGAAGATAGTTGCGCTGATGCAACAGGCAACCGAGGCCTGCTGAAAGAGCAAACAAGCGGGCTGCGGGTTCGTTGTGCGTGCCGCCGGGATCTATGCTGACACGGCGTCCTGCCTCAATGAGGCATCGAATGCCGTTGTCCAGCGCGATCATGATTTCGTTGTCGCCAAGCAGGTAGCCGTCCCTGGTGACTGCATGGTGGTCGATCGAAGCGGGCAGATCGCTCATCACCATCTCAACCGGCGTGTCATCAAGGACCTGCTGCGCCTGGCTGGCAGACAGTTCAGGAATATCGAAACCTGAATTGAGCAAGAGACCGTGGACACAGTATTGAGGCATCTGATCGGGTGTTCCTGTAAAGCGACCCTATCGCCTGGTGATGGGGAACCGGAAGTACCCAGTTGTGTAAGCTGTGCGGGGATGGTGTTCAAGCGCCGTCACGGCTTTTCCCCAGGCAGACACAAGCCGGTTTTACCCGAGCGCAAAGCTTTTTTCACTGGTATGCGGCCGGGCCGGTGTGCCAAAACCTCGACACCAGTAGATTAATCCGAATATCGGGACTGAAATTTATGTTTGTTGTTACGGCGGAATTTCGCCTGAAGCCGGATATGTTGAACGCGTTTATGCCACTTATGCTGATACAGGCTGAAAAGTCACTTTCCAATGAGCCGGGCTGTCTCGTGTTCGATGTGTGCATCGAGCATGATGACAGTGAAGACGTCGTGTTCCTGTACGAAGTCTACCAGGACGAAGCAGCGTTTGCTCTGCATATGGAGACACCGCACTATCTGGCATTTTCAGAAACCACATCCGAGCTTGTGGCGGCCAAGTCGGTTCGCCGGTATGATCGTATTCTACCTCAAACAGGACCTCTTCAATGACCTCATCAAATTCCATCCATGTTGCAGTTCTTCCCGGTGATGGCATTGGCCGGGAGGTCATGGAGCCGTGCCTTCAGTGTCTGGACGTGCTGGCGGCAAGGTCGGGCGGTTTCTCGTTCACCTACGAGACCCTTGAGGCCGGTGCGGGCGTGTTCCGGGACACCGGTGTCGCCCTGCCTGACGAGGTGGTGAAAAAGGCCGGCGCTGCCGACGTCATGTTGCTGGGTGCAATGGGCCTGCCTGATATCAGGTATGAAGACGGCCGCGAGATCACACCGCAGATCGAGTTGCGTGAAATCTTTGATCTTTATGCCGGTGTGCGGCCGGTTGAAACGTTTCCCGGCTCTCCGGTGCCTTTGAAAGATCCGCGTGCCGCGCAACTTGATTTCGTGCTGATCCGTGAAAACACCGAAGGGCTGTTTGCCTCACGCGGTGACTGCGAAATGGTCGGCGACGATGAAGCCCGCGACACCATGGTGATTACGCGCAAAGGTACCGAACGGCTGTCGGACATTGCCCTCAGGCTTGCTGAACGCCGCAAGGGCCAAGGTCGCGGGCAGGGCCGTGTCACCTGTGTCGACAAGGCAAATGTGTTTGGCAGTTTTGCCTTCATGCGCAAGGTGTTCTATGAACGCGCAGCAAAATTTCCAGGACTCACGGCTGATCATGCCTATGTGGATGCAACGGCGCTGGCACTGGTGCGCAATCCGTGGGTGTTTGACGTCATGATTACCGAGAACATGTTCGGTGACATACTGTCAGACCAGGCAGCTGCCCTGATGGGCGGTATGGGCATGGCGCCGTCTGCTGACATCGGCGACAAGCATGGTCTGTTCCAGCCGTGCCACGGCACGGCACCCGACATTATGGGAACCGGCAAGGCGAACCCGTCCGCCATGTTGCTGTCAGGCGCCATGATGCTGGACTGGCTTGGCGAAACGATGAACTCACCGGAACTGACCGGTGCCGGTGAAACCTTCCGCAATGCGGTGCGTGCATCATTTTCCGACGGCCATCTCATACCTTACGAGGTGGGAGGGAGCGCCGGATTGCGCGAGGTATCCAACCGTGTGCTGGACATATTGAAGAGTTGATCTGAGGGTTATTTGTTCTCCGAAGCCTCGTCGACTTCTGCTAGCTCTTCCAGTTCCTCATCGCGCGCCATCATGAAGCGGGTGTCCTGTTCAAGGCTGGTGATCAGGCCGCCGAGTTCGGCATACAGGTGCCGGATGCGCTGCAGTTTACCTTCAACCGAGGACAGCCTGCCGGCGTCTCCTGTTTCGTCAGGTTCATAGTCTTCGCCGACCATGAGCCATGCAAAGCCGACATCCAGTGCACCGGCCAGCCGCAACAGGCGGTTGGCCCGTGGATCGCGCTCGTCGGCTTCCCAGGCGAGTATTGTTTCGGCTTTTACACCGACGCGGTCAGACAACTGGTTGACGTCATAATTCTTACTCTCACGGGCATACGTGATACGTTTGCCGATGGTATCCATGCGGGTTCGCTTTCCCTGTTTTCAGGATTTGTCATGGTGGCGTAATTGATTGATGAACGAGCTTTGTAACGCCTGGGCCTGCTTATTCAACAGCCTCAGTGACGCATGGCTGTCATGCAGTATTTGCCGGACAATGTTATATACGCCAAATGGTCAAGGTTCTGCCGGTATTGGACGGCAATACCTGCTGGAAAGTTTGTAGAAAGAATAGTTGTGCTGGACGGATTGTTCAAATGGTTCGAGGCGAGGACGCAACCGTTTCCTGAAGAGGAAGCGGCGATGCCGCCTGCGACGCTGAGCGGGTTTGTCTGGCACTATACCAGGCCGTTCTGGCCGTGGGTGCTGGCAACGTCGGTTCTGGCGGCTGTTGTGGCAACCATAGAAGTCTCCCTGTTTGCGTTTCTGGGGTCGGTTGTCGACTGGCTGGCCACCACAACACCAGATGCCGTGTTTCAGGATTACTGGTGGCAGCTCAGCCTGCTTGCGGTGCTGGTCCTGGTGCTGCACCCGGTGCTCAATTTTCTGTATGAGCTGATCATCCACCAGACACTGATGGGCAATTATCCGATGCTGATCCGCTGGCAGGCACACCGCTATGTGTTGCGCCAGTCGCTGGAGTTTTTCCAGAACGACTTTGCCGGGCGTGTTGCCACCAAGGTGATGCAGTCATCGCTTGCGGTGCGCGAAGTGGTGCTGAAAACAGCCGATGTGTTTGTCTTTGTGGTGGTATACTTTACCGCCGCCATCACCCTGTTTGCGGCCAGCGACTGGCGGCTTGCGATGCCCATGCTGGTCTGGTTGGTCGGTTATGTCGGGGCTCTTTACTATTTCGTGCCGAAACTGAAGCGGGTGTCCAAGGACCAGGCGAATGCGCGCTCGGTGGTGACGGGTCGGATCGTGGACAGCTATACCAACATCCCGACCGTGAAGATGTTTGCCCACACGGAATTTGAAGACGAATATGCCCGTGCCGGTATGGAGCCGTTTCTCGACAATGTGCATCGCCAGATGCGCTTGTCGACCCTGCTGATCACCACGCTCAATGTACTCAACTCCATCAACCTGTTCGGGGTCAGCATGGTTGCCCTGTGGCTCTGGTCTGCCGGTGCCATCACCGCAGGCGCCATTGCGTTTGCAATCGGCCTGGTGTTGCGCCTGAAAGGCATGGCGCACTGGATCATGTGGGAAGTATCGGGGCTGTTTGAGAATATCGGCGTGGTGCAGGACGGCATTGAAACCATCTCACGAACCGTGTCTGTCGTGGACAAGCCCGGTGCGCCGAAGCTCGAGGTCAGTTCAGGTAAAATTGAGTTTGACCGTATCGGGTTCCATTACGGCAAGGACCGCGAAGAACTTGACCAGGGTATCATCGATAACCTGTCCCTGACGGTGAAACCCGGCGAGAAACTCGGCATCGTCGGGCGTTCAGGCGCCGGCAAGTCGACCCTGGTGTCGCTGTTGTTGCGGTTTTATGATCTGGAATCCGGCCGCGTCCTGATTGACGGCCAGGATATCGCCGAGGTTTCCCAGAGTTCGCTCAGGGCAAACATCGGCATGGTGACCCAAGACACGTCCCTGCTGCACCGGTCGATTGCCGACAACATTCGCTATGGCCGCCCTGAAGCGAGCCTGGAAGAAGTTAAACGGGCCGCGCGCCGGGCCGCCGCCGATGGCTTCATTCCCGGTCTGGAGGACATGCACGGGCGCACCGGTTATGACAGCCATGTGGGTGAGCGTGGCGTCAAGCTGTCCGGCGGGCAGCGGCAGCGCATCGCCATTGCGCGGGTGTTGTTGAAAGATGCGCCGATCCTTATCCTCGATGAGGCCACCAGTGCGCTGGACTCGGAGGTGGAAGCGGTCATCCAGGAGAGTTTCGAAGGCCTTATGAAGGGCAAGACAGTTCTGGCCATTGCGCACAGATTATCCACCATCGCCGCCATGGACCGCCTCGTGGTCATGGACCAGGGTGTCATCGTCGAGGAAGGCACCCACGCTGAACTGCTGGACGCAAAAGGGCTTTACGCCAGCCTGTGGGCGCGCCAGTCTGGCGGCTTTATTGCGGGCGCAGATGTTCCAAAGGCAAGTGCCGCAGAATAGCGCCTGCCAAATGACAGGGAGCAGGCCATGAGCAGCACTGATGGGGCAATGATTGTCACCGCACAGCCGGAAGCGTCAGAAGCAGGTGCGCGGGTACTGAAACGCGGCGGCAATGCCATCGATGCCGCCATGGCGGCAGCACTGGTCCAGGGTGTGGTTGATCCGCAAATGTGCGGTATTGCCGGGTTTGGATCCTGCCAGATCTACATGCCTGGCAAAGGCATCCACACCAGCATTGATTTCCACGGCAACACGCCCCTGTCTGCCACACCGGATATGTGGCTTGATCTGCTGGAAGGCGAAACCCGCGACGGGTTCGGGTTTGTGCTCAAGGGCAATGTCAATGACGTGGGCTATCAGGCAGTGACCGCGCCGGGGTCGCTGAAGGCCTATTCGGAATCGGCAAATGAGTTCGGCACTATGGACTGGGCTGATATCTGTGCACCGGCCATTGCGCAGGCCAGGGCCGGGTTTTACGTGCGCCCCCACGTGCACCACTGGTGGACCCATGGTGCGGATCTTGGCCGGGTTGATGTTGCCGACCGGTTGCGGTTTTCCAGGACAGGCGCGAAAGCCTATTTCCGTCCGGACGGGTCAGTGAAGCGGATCGGAGATCACGTTGCCAATCCCGACCTTGCGACCACCCTGGAAAGGGTGGCCGAACATGGCGCGGAGATTTTCTATTCCGGCGACATGGCCGAACAGATGGCCGATGACTTCAAGGCCCATGGCGGGCTGATGACGCTGGCAGACCTCAAGGCCTACAAGACAGTGCGAACCGACCCGTTGCACGGCAGCTATCGCGGATTTGATATCGCCACCAACCATCCGCCGGGTGGCGGCATCATGGTGCTCGAGATGCTGAACATTCTTGAGAATTTCGACCTTGCCGGGATTGGCCACAACACGACCGAATACATCCGCATTGTGTGTGAGGCAATGAAGGCGGCCACGTCCGACAAGGACAATTTTGTCGGCGATCCGGCATTCTACGATGTACCTCTCGACCGGCTGATGTCCGGGCAACATGCAACCGCCATTGCCGAACGCATCAAGGCGGGTGACCGCTTGTCAGTGGAGCGGCTGGACCTGCCGCGCGAGCCGAAAGACACCACCCATGTCGCGGTCGTGGACAGGCAAGGCAATTGCGTAACCATGACCCATTCACTGGGCATGCCATCCGGTGTCATCACTGACGGTCTCGGTTTCATGTACAATGGCTGCATGGGGGTATTTGATCCACGCCCCGGCAGGGCCGGTTCTATCGCGCCCGGTAAAAGCCGGTTTTCCTCGGTATGTCCGACCATTGCCTTCCAGGACGGCAAGCCGCATGTGGTCATCGGTGCGCCTGGCGGTACGCAGATTGCCATGGGTGTGCTGCAGGGCCTGCTCAACGTGCTCGACTTCGGCATGACCATGGAGCAGGCGGTTTCTGCACCGCGGTTCTCATCCACGTCCAATGCGATCGATATCACCAGCCGCATTCCCGGTTACGTCGTGGAACCATTACAGCAAGCCGGCTATGAGATCATCCGATCCGCCCTGACCTTCGGTATCGGGGCGGTGCACGGCATTCGGATCGTTGACGGTGTGATGGACGGCGGCGCCGACCCCGGCCATGACGGGGTGGCGCTCGCCGTCCAGGGTCCTGACCCTAGTTAAATCGACCAGCCACCATCGATGATATGGTTCTGCCCGGTGATGAAGGTGGCATCATCGGACGCAAGATAGACAACCAGTCCGGCCACATCCTCAGCCGTAGCCAGCGCGCCGGTTGGCTGGCGCGCCAGGAACCATTCGCGCGCCTTGTCGTAGCCACCCATTTCCTCGCCGAGTTTTTCAACCCGCTGGCGCAGCGACGGTGTGTCGATGGTGCCGGGGCAAACGGCGTTGCAGCGGATGTTCTGCTTGATGAAGTCGATGGCGATCGACCGGGTCATGCCGATCACGGCAGCCTTGGTTGCCCCATAGACGAAGCGCGACGGCGCACCTTTGATGGATGATGCCACCGAGGCCATGTTGATGATCGAGCCGCCGCCGTTTTCCAGCATGCCGGGCAGCACGGCCTTCGCCATCCGGTACTGGGATTTCACATTCAGGTCGAAGGAGAAATCCCACGCGGCGTCGTCGCATTCCAGGATGGTGCCGTGATGCACGAAGCCGGAGCAGTTGAACAGGATGTCGACCGGGCCGACGCGCTCGACCACCTTGGTTACCTGCCGGGGCTTGGTGACGTCCAGCAGGTAGGTGCGAATACCACGCTGTTCCTGTTTCACCTGGGCCAGGGCATCCTTGTTGATATCGGTTGCAAATACCTTTGCCCCCTCGCGCGCTATGGCGATAGCGGCCGCCTTGCCGATGCCCTGACCGGCCGCGGTCACCAAAGCGGTCTTTCCCTTGAGTTTACCTGCCATTTTGTTCCCTCCCTGCGGGATTTGTGGTTTGAGCCTTGCCGACAATGTGGCAGGTTTCTGCATCCGCATAAAACACAAATCGTCTGGAATAAAGAGCGGTTGGAGGCAAACGTCATATGAAAGTTGTTATCACCGGTGGCACCGGGTTTGTTGGCGCGCGCCTGGCGCGGCGTATTATTGACAAGGGCACGCTTGCCGGACCGGACGGGACGCAGACGCCGGTCGACGAGGTCGTGCTGTTTGATGTCATGGCACCAGATCCCTTGCCGATGCAACTCGATGGCCAGGTGACACTGGTGACCGGGGACATTTCCGACAAGGCGACCATTGACGGGCTGATCGACTGTGATGACATTTCGGTGTTTCACCTGGCGTCGGTGGTGTCGGGTGGTGGTGAAAAGGATTTTGACCTGGCCATCCGCGTCAACCTGACCGGCGGCATGAACATATTCGAGGCGCTTCGGGCCAGGGCTTCCACACCGCGGCTGGTGTTTGCCTCATCCATCGCGGTGTTCGGTGGCGACCATATGCCTGATGTGGTGGGTGATCACGGCAAGCAGACACCGCAGACCACCTACGGCATGACCAAGGCGTGTTGCGAACTGCTGATCAATGACTATACGCGAAAGGGCTTTCTGGATGGCCGGTCGGCGCGTCTTCCCACGGTTATCGTGCGGCCCGGTGTGCCCAACGCGGCAGCGTCTTCTTTTGCATCAGGCGTGTTCCGGGAACCGCTGAAAGGTGAACCGTGCGCTCTACCGGTGAAACTGGAAACCGTGATGCCGGTTCTGGGGTACCGCAATATTGTCGAAGGCATACTGGCGCTGCATGAACTGCCGTCAGAGAAGCTGGGCGATGACCGTGCCGTATCACTGCCATCCATGGACGTGACGGTTGCCGATATGGTCGACGCGCTGAAGCGGGTGGCTCATAATCGCAAACTGGGTGAGATCACGGTGGAGCCTGATCCGTTCATCGAGGCCATTGTCAGGTCGTGGCCGGTGGCCACCGATGATGCCCGGGCGCTGGCGCTCGGTCTGCCGAAAGACAACTCACTGGACGATATCGTGCATCACTACATCGAGGATTATGATCATGGCTAGGAAAACGGTTTATCGGGGCAAGTCGCTGGCCGCCAAGTCGGACAAGGATCCCCTGGCCCCGAAAGGCCGCTCGAAACACTGGTTCGGCCAGAAGGGCATGGATGGGTTTCATCATCGCAGCTGGATGAAGAACCAGGGCCTGCCGCATCATTTGTTTGATGGCCGGCCGGTGATCGGCATCTGCAATACCTGGTCGGAGTTGACGCCGTGCAATGCACACTTCCGGGTGCTGGCTGAGCGGGTGAAGCGCGGTATTTATGAAGCCGGCGGTTTTCCGGTGGAATTTCCGGTCACGTCGCTGGGTGAAACGCTGATGCGGCCGACCACGATGATGTTCCGCAACCTGGTTTCAATGGATGTTGAAGAATCGATCCGCGCCAATCCGATAGATGGCGTGGTACTGCTGGTCGGGTGTGACAAGACTACGCCGGCGCTGATCATGGGGGCCGCATCGTGTGACCTTCCAACCCTGGTCCTGTCGGGCGGGCCGATGCTCAATGGCCGTTATGGCAATGAAACCATAGGCTCGGGGACCCATGTGTGGAAGTTCGTCGAACGCCAGAAGGCCGGCACCATGACGTTTGATCAGATGACCGAGGCGGAAGCCTGCATGTCGCGCTCGGTCGGGCACTGCATGACCATGGGAACCGCATCGACGATGGCCTCGATGGTGGAATCGCTGGGTCTCGGCCTGCCATCCAATGCGGCCATTCCGGCGGCTGACTCGCGCCGCAATGTGCTGGCGCACATGGTTGGCCGGCGCATTGTCGAGATGGTGGATGAAGATTTGCGCATGTCGAAAATCCTCACCCGCAAGGCGTTTGAAAACGCCATTCGGGTAAATGGCGCCATCGGTGGGTCGACAAATGCCGTTGTCCACCTGCTGGCCATCGCCGGGCGCATGGGCGTGAAGGTGTCGCTGGATGACTGGGACAAGTTCGGCCAGGACGTGCCGTGCCTGGTCAACCTGATGCCGTCCGGCAAATATCTGATGGAGGATTTCTTCTATGCCGGTGGGCTGCCTGTGGTGATGAAGGAACTGGCGGAAAACGGCCTTCTGCACAAGTCGGCCAAGACCGTGAACGGCCGGACGCAATGGGCAAATATCAAGGATGCGACCTGTTATAACCGGGACGTGATTCACGGTTTTGAAAAACCGTTCAAGGAAAACGGCGGTATCGCCGTGCTGCGCGGCAACCTGTCGCCGTCCGGCGCGGTTCTGAAACCGTCGGCCGCGACCGCAGGCCTGATGCAGCACAAGGGCAGGGCGGTGGTGTTTGAAGACATCGATGATTACAAGGCGCGGGTTGACGATCCCAAACTCGATATTGATGTAAACTCGATCATGGTGTTGAAGAACTGTGGTCCCAAGGGTTATCCGGGAATGTCCGAAGTGGGCAATATGGCGCTGCCGGCCAAGCTGCTCAAGAAAGGTATCACCGACATGGTGCGCATATCAGACGCGCGCATGTCCGGCACGGCCTATGGCACCGTTGTGCTGCATGTCGCACCGGAAGCAGCCGCCGGCGGTCCGCTGGCGCTGGTGCGGGAGGGCGACATGATCGAACTGGATGTGAAAGGACGCACGCTGCACCTTGATGTGCCGGAAACAGAACTTGCCGCCCGCATGGCGGAATGGATACCGCTGGAAAGTCCGGCACGCGGGTATGCCAAACTGCATGAAGACCACATCATGCAGGCCGATACCGGTTGTGACCTGGATTTTCTGGTTGGCAAGTCGGGGGCGGAAATCCCGCGCGAAAGCCACTGACGTGATCGATCTTGCCGACATCGATTTCATTGGTTCCGGTCTGAAGCGGCCAGAATGTGTGCTGGCGCACTCGTCAGGACTGATGATTGTGCCGGACTGGACAGGCGCCGGTGGTGTCAGCCTTGTTGCGCCGCATGGCGGGTCGATCAGACATCTTGCCGTTGACCGTCCGGAAAATGATCCGCTGCGACCCAACGGAATTGCCCTGGAAAACGGCGGCAGCGTTCTGCTGGCTCACTT
>JABDRA010000230.1 GCA_013041995.1 Anderseniella sp.
CTAGTGGAGGGGTTGGTTTTCACATTCGAGATGAGCGTGGTGGCTGCAACACTTGCCTTCACGATTTTCTTGTTTGTTTCCGAAATCATCCGCATCGACCTGGCGGCCATTCTGATCCTGGTTCTGCTGGGGCTGCTGAGTTATGTACCCGGCCTTGATAACCTCGCAGATCCCACGAAGCTGTTTGACGGGTTTGCATCAAACGCGGTTATCTCGATCATCGCCGTGATGATCGTAGGCGCCGGGCTCGACAAGACCGGCATCATGAACAAGGTCGCAGCCGTCATCCTGAAGCGGGGCGGCACCACCGAGGCACGCGTCCTGCCTATCGTGTCCGGCACTGTGGGAGTGATTTCGAGCTTTCTACAGAATGTCGGTGCTGCAGCCCTGTTTCTCCCTGTTGTCAGCCGCATCTCCGCCAGAACAGGCATTACGCCCGGCCGGCTGTTGATGCCGATGGGATTCTGCGCGATTCTCGGCGGTACCATGACAATGGTCGGTTCGTCACCTTTGATCCTGCTCAACGACCTGATCCTGACGGCCAATGCCAGCCTGCCATCGGGGCAGAAGATGGAACCGTTCGGGCTGTTTTCGGTAACCCCCATTGGCCTCGCCCTGGTGGTCACCGGGATCGCGTACTTCCTGCTTCTGGGACGCTGGGTGTTGCCCGGCGGCCAGACAAAGATGAACGTGTCCGCCGGTCAGGGGATGTCAGACTACCTTGAACTGGTCTACGGCCTGCAGGCTGACGTGTTCGAGGTCGATGTACCGGCGAACAGTCCACTGGTCGGCCAGCAACTGGCGGAGATCAATCTCAAGAACAACCTCTACATTATCAGCACGTTCTACAAGGGCAAGGTGTCGATGGTTCAGGTCCTGACTGCCGAGATCGAAGCCCCTTGTCGGCTGGCGATCATCGGCAAGAAATCGGTTGTCGCCAGGTTTGCCGCCAACAACCGATTGCGCGTGCGGCCCGAGCTTGATGTATTCGCCGAGGAGTTCGCCCTGACCAATGCGGGCATTGCCGAAGTTGTGGTGCCGCCTGGATCAAAGATCATCGGAAAATGTCCGCGTGACCTTTTGCTGCGCAAGACCACCGGCCTCAGCCTGCTGGCGATCTACCGTGGCGAGGAAATCCTGAGCCATGTGGAAACCGAAGATCATGAACCGACCGCGATCGGCCTGGTCCAGTTTCAGGCCGGCGACATGCTCGTTGCGCATGTGAAGTGGGACATGCTCACAAGGCTCAAGCAGGACCGTGACTGGGTGGTGGTTACCTCCGATTACCCGCAGGAGGAATTGCGTCCGCAAAAGGTCGGATGGGCTTTGGGGTTCTTTGCGCTGTCGCTTGCCATGATCCTGCTCACCGATGTGCGCCTGTCTTTGTGCCTGCTGACCGGCGCGGTCGGCATGCTGCTTACGAAAGTGCTGAGTATTGATGAAGCTTACCGGTCCGTTGGCTGGAACACGGTGTTCCTGCTGGCAAGCCTTATCCCGCTGGGTCAGGCGGTGCAGAGTACAGGGACCGCCGCCTGGCTCGCCCAGCAGATCCTGACGATCCTTGACGGCTGGCCGGTGTGGTCGCTGCAGGTCGGCGTGGCAATCCTTGCAACCGTGTTCTCCCTGGTGATGTCCAATGTCGGTGCCACGGTGCTGCTGGTGCCGCTGGCAGTTTCCATCGCGGTAGCGGCAGGTGCCAACCCTGCCCTGTTTGCGCTGACGGTGGCGATTTCGACCTCGAACTCGTTTATCATCCCGACCCATCAGGTCAACGCATTGATCATGGGACCGGCAGGCTACAAGGTGATTGACTTCGTCAAGAGCGGCGGCATCATGACAATCCTGTTCCTGATCGTCTCGCTGGTCATGCTCAATGTTGTTTATTGAGCCTGCTTGCTCAAATGCCGGAGCGCGCCCATGAAAATTGACGGCAACTGCCTGTGCGGCCACATCAGATACGAAGCGGTGATCGACCCTTCCATGGTGGCCATCTGCCACTGCACCGACTGCCAGACCCATTCCGGCACAGCCTACGGCATAGTCGTCGGAGTTGTGGACCAGCAGTTCCAGCTGTTGCAGGGCACCTTGAAAGTCTACGAAAAGACCGCCGACAGCGGCACCATCCGGGCGCTGTCGTTCTGTCCCGAATGTGGCACCAGAATTCATGCCACCACGCCGGGCGACAGTTCAAAGTTTTTCGGTCTCCGTGTCGGTACCATACGCCAGCGCAATCAGTTGAAACCGACCGTACAGGCCTGGAGCGGATCAGCACTGGACTGGGTTCATGATCTCAGCAGCATTCCGCGGAAAGATCAGCAGTCGACTTCTAGATAACCGAGTATCTATCAATGACCCACATCCAGGCTCCGTCACTTTGCCGGCGGGCGACCTCAGCGGTGACGCTGCCGTCAGGAAGATGGGTTGATGTGAGTGCCAGATCTCCGCTGATGACCGCCGGACTCTGTTTGCCGGAAGCAAATTTTTTACCCGTTGCTTTGAAATCCGCAAAAAATGCCCGGATTGCCTGCCTGCCAAGCATCAATTGCCCCTCACCGTTATCGAGCACGGCATCCGGTTCATACAGGGCAGCCATTCCGTCGACGTCGCCGGCGCACTGCCGCGCTATCAGCAAGCGTTCCAGATCCTGAGGATCGCGCGCTGTTTCAAAACTTGCTTCATCGGTCATCGAAACACTCCTCTCACGGCGATGACATCACAACGGCCATCGTTCTGAATTGCGGCATGTGCAAATCAGATACAGCCTATGCCTGTTGTCTCATATTCAGACCGCAGGCGTTGCAATCTGTGCAATGCGTTGAAATTTGCGGCGATAGGCAGCAGGAGGTAGTCCGACCCTGCGCTTGAACACCCTGCGGAACGAGGCCGGGTCCTCGTATCCTACCGAAGCAGCAATTTCTTCAATACCGAGACTGTCGCTTTCCAGCATCTGCTTGGCTTCCTCGATCCGGAGCGCCTGCACATAGTCGATCGGCGCATACCCTGTAGCAGCGCGGAATCGCCTGGCAAAGGTGCGCGCATTGAGACCCGAAAGCTCAACCATGCGCTCGACCGGATTTCCCAGAGCATAATTGTCGGCAATCCAGGTTTGGCATTCAGAGATCGAGCCATCGGCGTTTTCCATGGGCCGGGTCATCACCGCATAGGGCGACTGGCCCTCTGAATGGCCGGATATCAAAAACACCTTGGCTGTTTCGATTGCCTGGGTC
>JABDRA010000243.1 GCA_013041995.1 Anderseniella sp.
GGCACAGCTCCCGGATCATGGCGGCATCGGCGCGAACCCGGGTGCCGGCAACCGTCGCACCTGCCGACCGCCAGGTCGCAAGTGCGTCATCGTCTTCGCGAAACTCCAGGCCGATCTCCTCGATCAGCCAGTCAGCCTGCTGTTCCAGCGCTACCAGACCCGCCTCATCGAGAAACTCGAAGAACGGTATCCGGCGCTGGATGTAGGCCGGTGCTGGCGGGGCAGGACGGTTCACGCCTTCGGCGCGGCCACCACGTCTGCCTCGGCGGGTGGCCTTGGCCATGGCTTACTCCTTTACCGGCACTGTGTAGTTCAGCCCCAGCCTGCCGCCGTCGGGGTAGATGGTCTGGCCGGTAATGTAGCTCGACAGGTCAGACGCCAGGAACACGGCGATCTTGCCGATTTCATCAGGCCTGCCGGGGCGCCCCATTGGTGTGCGGGACATGATGGCGCGCATTTTTTCCGGGTTGGCGGCAACCGTCTGGAACATTTCCGTTGCAATGGAACCGGGGCCGATGGCGTTGACGCGAACACCTTCCTGGGCCAGCCGGATGGCGAAGGCTTTGGTCCACTGGTTCACACCGCCTTTGGACATGACATATGGCGCGATTTCCGGGATGGTCAGCACGGCATTGGCTGACGACATGTTGACGATGTTGCCTTTTGACCCGTTTTCATCTTCTGCTTGAGTCAGCATCTGTTTGGCCGCCAACTGGCCGGACAGAAACACGCCCTTGAGGTTTACGGCCATGACCTTGTCATAGTCTTCCTCGGACAGTTCCAGCGGGTCGGAAACGGTTACGATGCCGGCATTGGCCATCATGATGTCGAGACGGCCATGGGTCTTCACAGTGAAATCAATCAACGCCTGAATGTCGGCGCGTTTGGTTACATCGCAATGCGAATAGCGCACATCGTAGCCCTGCTTGCGCAGCTCTTCCGCGGCTTTTTCGCCTTGTTCGTCGGTCACATCGGAGGTTACGACCTTGCAGCCGTGTTCGGCAAAACTGGTTGCGATAGCAAGGCCCAGTCCCCCTGAAGCGCCGGTTACGATTGCGATCTTGTCTTTGAGCAGCATGAACAGTCATCCCTTTTTGTTGGTCAGCGCAAATTTCAGTCATATTGAAACGTTTGACCGGTTTTTCGCGCCTGCTGACGAGGCGCGGTTCGCGCCGTGGTGTGGTTGACCACAAGCGGGGCGCAACGAAGCTCAGCGGACGCGAAAAATCGGCCTTCGGTGGACCAAATCAGACCATCTGCATCGTTGCGAAGCTTGACCGATGCCCCACATCGCTCTTCGCTTCGCGCCTTGCATATATGCTGATTTGACTCCATCAAACGATTCAATATGACCGAAATTTGCGCTAGATGCACACTCCAAAACAGTTCCTGTCAGGTCAAGTTGTTTATGCAGGCACGCCATGCACAACAAAGGCTTTCGCCGAAGGCAAAATTAACGCAAATTGCCGCTCACCATGCCTGACCAACGTCCATCCAACCTGATTGTTTTCTGCTCTGACGAACATGCAAGGCGCGTGACCGGTTGTTACGGGGACCCGGTGGTGCGCACCCCGACGCTTGATACCATTGCCCGGCTCGGCACCCGGTTCACCAACGCCTACACGCCGTCACCGATTTGCGTACCGGCCAGGGCATCCCTGGCGACTGGTCTGCAGGTGCATGAAACACGGTGCTGGTCTTCGGCGGAGCCCTATCATGGCCAGCATGAAAGCTGGATGCACAAATTGCGTGATGCCGGCCATCCTGTGGTGTCAATCGGCAAACTGCATTTCAAAGGCGCTGGTGATGACCATGGTTTTGATGAAGAAATCGAACCGATGTATCTGGCCAATGACGGCGCCGGGTGGGTGCAGGGATTGTTGCGTGATCCGATGCCTGTCTACGATGACACAAAGGCGCTTTCTGAAGACATCGGACCGGGCGAAACCGAGTACACCGAGTATGACCGGCGCGTGACCCATGAGACCGTCAAATGGCTCAAGAAGTACGCAACCAGATTCAAGAGCCAGCCGTGGTGCCTGTTTGTTTCCTTCATAAGTCCGCACTATCCGCTCAAGTGTCCGGAAGCGTTCTACCAATTGTATGAATACGCACAGATTCCTGAACCGCCGGCGCAGTTGCCTGAACATGATGTGCTGCAGCAGATGGCGCGGTTCTGGAATTATGACGATCATTTCGACGAGGGCCTGCGGGAGATCGCACGCAAGGGATATTATGGCCTGGTCAGTTTTCTGGACGACAATATCCGGCAGGTGATGGAGGCGCTTGAAGACACTGGTGCTGCGCACGATACATCCGTCTTGTATCTTTCAGATCATGGCGAAATGCTGGGCAGCCATGGTTTCTGGGCCAAGTCGGTGATGTATGAGGATGCAGTTGCCGTGCCTTTGATGATGATGGGGCCGGGTATTGCAGAAGGGGTTAATTCAACCCCGGTCTCGCTGACCGATATATCCGCCACGGTGCAGCAAACCGTTGGCCTGAAGTCAAAGCCTGCGCGCGAGCCGTGGATGTCGCGGCCACTTCAGGACTTTGTTTCCAGACCGAAACCCGACCGCTTCATCCTGTCGGAATACCACGATGGCGGCAGTCCGTGCGGTATCACCATGCTGCGCTATCGTGAGTGGAAATATGTGCACTATGCAAACGGGAACACGCCACAGCTTTTTAATCTGATTGATGACCCGCAAGAGCTGCGTGATCTTGGCAGATCGCGCCATCATGAACGCCAGCGTGACATGCTCCGCACCCTTATGGGACATGCCATAGACCCCGAAAGCGTCAACCGGGATGCATTTGCGGATCAGAGAATGCTGATTGAGAAGTTGGGCGGCAGGGACGCCTTGATGGCAATGAAGAGTTTCGGCCATACACCGGTCGGTTGAAATAAATTGGAGAGATATACATGACGGCACCACTAGAGGGCC
This sequence comes from Anderseniella sp., assembly GCA_013041995.1. GTDB lineage: Bacteria > Pseudomonadota > Alphaproteobacteria > Rhizobiales > Aestuariivirgaceae > Anderseniella. The sequence continues at coordinate 2,949 of JABDRA010000243.1, forward strand.
TGAAGGTGATCGAAATGGCGCGGATCCTGGCTGGCCCGTGGATCGGGCAGACGCTGGCTGATCTGGGCGCCGAGGTCATCAAGCTGGAAAGTCCGGGCGGCGATGATACCCGCAACTGGGGTCCGCCGTTCGTCAAGCGGGCCGATGGATCGGATGGCGATGCGGCTTATTTTCATTCCACCAACCGGGGCAAGAAATCAGTCGTTGTGGATTTCAAGACGCAAGAGGGCCGCGACACCATCCGTGCCCTGGTTGCGGATGCTGATGTGTTTGTTGAAAATTTCAAGGTTGGCGGCCTGGCCAAGTATGGCCTTGATTATGCGTCCTTGCGTGAATTGAACCCGAAGCTGATTTATCTGTCGCTGACCGGTTTCGGACAGACCGGGCCATATGCCCACAAGGCAGGCTATGATTTCATGATCCAGGGGCTTGCCGGGATCATGGACCTGACCGGTGAGCCTGACGGGCAGCCGCAGAAGATGGGGGTTGCGTTTGCCGATATTTTCACCGGGCTTTACGGCGTCATCGCCATCCAGTCAGCCTTGATGGTGCGTGAGCAAACCGGCAAGGGGCAGCACATCGACATGGCATTGTTCGACGCCATGAGTGCCGTGCTTGCCAATCAGGCACTGAACTATCTGGTGTCAGGCACATCGCCTAAGCGCATGGGCAATGCACACCCCAACATCGTGCCTTACCAGGTTTTTCCGTCGAGTGACGGGCACCTGATCATTGCCACGGGGTCACAACCGCAA
>JABDRA010000248.1 GCA_013041995.1 Anderseniella sp.
GAGTGGAGCCCGCGCCGGCGGAAAAAACGGTGGCAGAACCAGTGCCTGCGCCAAAACCGGAGGCAAAACCAGTACCTGCGCCAGCAAAAGAGCCTGCGAAAGTATCGAAGCCGTCAGTTGCTGACCCGGCTCCGGAGAAACCGCAACCGGTCGCCGACAAACAGCCGGAAGTGCAAAACGCACGTAAAAAGGGATCTGAAAAACCGGCCGATGTGGCTGTTGAGAAGCCGGTGGCGGGTAAAACCACAAATGGTGCCGCCGACGTCCGGCATGACACGGCGGAAACGGCCTCGCCGTGCAAGCCCCGGGCACAGGAAAAGCCCAAGAAAACCAGATCAGCCAGAAAGCAGCCTGCGAAAAAAGCCGCGGCCAGAAAAAAACGCAGTGTGGCGAAAAAGGCCAAGGGAACCAATGCGGCCTAGAGCAACTTTGAAAGCGATCAGGTTTATGATTTTTGGTTGATTCAACCAAAAATCATCCTGATCTTGGGCAACATGGGTTCAAGTGAACCCATCGAATGTTTCAATCTAACCTCATCTCGCTCTAACGTGTCAGGCGTTGCCGAAATGACCGCCTGACAACATGGCTTCACTGACTCCGATGCGGGCAAGCGCCGACTGGTATTTTGCATCCAGGTCACTGTCGAACAGCAATCTTTCATCAGCGTCACAGTGCAGCCACCCGTTTTGACGAATTTCGCTCTCCAGTTGCCCCGGCCCCCAACCCGTATAGCCCAGTGCCAGAAGCGATTTGCGCGGCCCTTCGCCGCGCGCAATTGCCCGCAATACATCCAGTGTCGCCGTCAATCCGATATTGCTGTCGACACCCAGCGTGCTTTCTGCACTGAAATAATCCCTTGAGTGCAGGACAAAGCCACGGCTGGTCTCGACAGGGCCACCTTGCAGCACGCGTGTCGAAGCAATGCTCTCAGGCAGACGAATTGAATCGTCATTGTCGACCAGGTCGAGGCGCTCCAGAAGCCCGCCGAATGACAGGCTGTCGACCTCATGATTGACCACCAGCCCCATTGCCCCATCCCTGGAATGGGCACACACGAATATGACGGCCCGTTCAAATCGGTCATCGCCGATGCCGGGCATTGCAATCAACATCTTGCCGTCGAGATATTGCTCAGTCATCCGGGTCCTGACCCCAAGTTTGTGTGCCGATACAAAGAATAGCACCTGTAAGGAGCTTCGGGCAAATGTCCATGTGTCGGTTCTCGCATTAATTTGATAGCGGTTTAATGGCGGTGATGCTGAATTTGCTGCTAGAAAGGTGACATGAAAACAGTTCGCAACATCACCCGGATGACACTGCTTGGCGCGGCCCTTGTTTCAGTATCGACGCTGGCGAATGCCGGCGATGAGCCGGCGCGGGAGTTTTCATCGCCCTACACCTCTTTGCGGCTGATGAATGCGGGCGAGCAGGCAGGCGTCTGGCACAGCGGTGTCTATATCACCATGCAAAAGGGCTGGAAGACCTATTGGCGGGTGCCGGGTGATGGTGGCGTGCCGCCCAGTTTCGATTGGTCGGGATCTGAGAATGTTGCAACAACAAAAGTGATGATGCCCTTGCCGCATCGCTTCACGGACGAAAACGGCGAAGGGATCGGCTACAAGACGGAAGTGGTTTTCCCGGTCGATGTCAAACCGCAAGATCCGTCCAAACCCGCCATGCTGGACCTGAAAATATTCTATGCCGTGTGCAACGATATCTGCGTACCGGTGCAGGCGCAGGTAAAGGTCGGCATCGATGCGAGCACTGTGTCGGCTGCCGACAAGTTCCGTCTCCGGGTTGCGCGTGCAGCCGTACCGGTCGAAACCGATGCGGACAGGCTTGCGGTTACCTCGCTCAAGCAGATCGAGATGGGTGGCAAATTTGCGCTTGAGGTATCCCTGAAAGGTATCAGATCACCCGCAGACGCAGATATTTTTGTCGAGGTGGCCGGCAATTCCTACTTTCGCAAACCTGAACTGGTCAGCCAGTCAGGCGGCGTCGGTACATGGCAGATTGCGGTAGACAGCTACGGCGATGCTGTTTCACTGGCCGGAAAATCCATCCGGCTGACCATCGCAGACGGCGACACAGGCCTTGTCCATGAAGGTGTGCTGCAGTAGACCTATAACAACATGGATTCATACGAACCCATGAAGTTGCTATAATACTTTGGAATCGATCAGGTTTATGATTTTTGGCCCTGATCCAGATACCGCATGTTTTTCCAATACTCTTTAATCAAGTGAGTGACCCATGAGCATTTCTGTTGGCGATAAACTGCCTGAAGCAACCTTCACGACAATGACCGCTGAAGGACCTACCCAGATGACCACGGCGGATGTATTCGACGGTCGCAAGGTTGTCCTGTTTGCCGTGCCGGGCGCTTTCACGCCCACCTGCCACATGAAGCACCTGCCGGGCTTTGTCACGCATGCCGCAGACCTGAAAGCCAAGGGCGTCGATACAATTGCCTGCGTGTCGGTAAACGATGTGTTCGTGCTGAATGCATGGGCAGACCAGTCCGGCGCCAAGGATGCTGTGACCTTCCTGGCCGACGGCAGTGCCAATTTCACCAAGGCGATCGGCATGGAGCTGGATGCATCAGGTCTCGGCCTTGGCATTCGCTCGCAACGTTATGCCATGCTGGTGGATAATGGTGTGGTCAGCGTGCTGAATCTTGAAGAGGTGCCGAGTTCGGCAGAGGCATCCAGCGCAGAGAAAATTCTTGCTGCGCTGTAACAAATCCTGATTTTCTGTCACAATCCAAAAACCCGCATCGAGTGCGGGTTTTTCTTTATTTGTAAGGCGCCATTCCGGCGCGTGCCAGCTCGTCGGCGCGTTCGTTTTCCGGATGGCCCGCGTGACCTTTCACCCAGTGCCAGTCGATGTCATGCGGCTGCAGGGCAGTCTGCAGGGCCTGCCAAAGTTCTGCATTCTTGACCGGTTTCTTGGCCGCCGTGCGCCAGCCATTACGCTCCCAGCCCTTGATCCACTTGGTAATGCCGTCACGCACATAGACCGAGTCTGTGTAAACAGCGACCTTGCACGGCCGTTTCAACGCGTTCAGCGCTTCAATGGCCGCCTGCAATTCCATGCGGTTATTGGTGGTTTCGGTTTCCCCGCCCGACAGTTCTTTCCGGGTCCCGCCATGCACCAAAATGGCGCCCCATCCGCCTGGTCCGGGGTTTCCCGAGCAGGCGCCGTCAGTATAGATGGTGACGTCAGTCAAGTGGGCTCAGCCTTGTTTTGCGTGCATCACGATGCAGCGCGCACAGGCGCGCCCGGCTCACCTTCGCGGCGCAATTGGCGCGGCAATTTGAACTCGACGTTCTCATCCCTGGTCTTGACGGTTTCAACGATCACATTGAACCGTTCGCGGAACGCGTCGACCACCTCGTTCACCAACACTTCCGGCGCAGAGGCACCGGCTGTGATGCCCAGCGTCTTGATGCCGTCCATGACCGACCAGTCGATTTCCGAGGCCCGCTGTACCAGCATCGACCGACCGCATCCGGCGGTCTTGGCAACTTCAACCAGGCGTTGTGAATTGGAGCTGTTTGGTGCGCCAACCACTAAAACCATGTCGCATTTGTCTGCAATCGATTTGACTGATTCCTGGCGATTGGTCGTGGCGTAGCAGATGTCTTCCTTGTGCGGCCCGTGAATGCTCGGGAACTTCCTTTCCAGGGCCTGGATAATGCCGCGAGTATCGTCGACCGACAGCGTGGTCTGTGTTATGTAAGCCAGCTTGTCAGCATCCTTCGGTGTGAACGCAGCAACATCTGCTTCGTCCTCCACCAGTGTGATGGCACCGTCCGGCAGCTGTCCCATGGTGCCGATGACTTCCGGGTGGCCGGCATGGCCGATCAGCACGATCTCATATCCGTCCTGGAAGTGGCGCGATGCTTCCATGTGGACTTTGGAGACCAGCGGGCAGGTTGCATCGAGATAGAACATGTTGCGGGTCTTGGCGGCTTCCGGCACTGACTTGGGCACACCGTGGGCAGAAAAAATCACCGGACGGTCGCCGTCAGGCACTTCATCGAGCTCTTCCACGAAGATGGCGCCTTTCTGTTTCAGGTCCTCCACGACGTATTTGTTATGAACGATCTCATGGCGCACATAGACAGGCTTTCCGTGCAGTTCCAGGGCGCGTTCAACGATGTCGATGGCGCGCACCACGCCGGCACAAAAGCCGCGCGGAGCGGCAAGGTAAACTTTCAGGTCGGGAAGCTGGTTGGTCATGGCCACTGGTTCCGTTTCAAAGCAGAGACTTTATTCAAGGATACATGGGAGGTCACAGGCAGTGTTGTCAAGTTTCCCTCTGGTCGCAGACCCGATGATTTGACACCTGTTATAAAACAAACCCCCGTACCTGAAAAAGGCCGGGGGTTCGGGATTTGGCGCTGGCAACTAAATCAATTCAGTTGCTTGCGAACTGCCGCAATGGACTCGTCGATGAGGCCCGATGCCGTAGCACCCTTGACCTCGGCCCCGAGGACCCGGGCTGCAGCTTCAACCGCAAGGTCTGCCGCTGCAGCACGCACATCCTTGACGGCGGCCACCTCTGCCATGGCGATCTTCTGTTCGGCCAGGCGGCTGCGGCGCTCGATCTGTTCCTGCATCTTGCGGCGGGCTTCCTCGCCATAGATTTCAGCTTCACGCTTGGCCTGCGCAATGATCTTTTCTGCGTCGGCTTCGGCTTCAATTTTCTTGCGCTCATAATCAGCCAGAACGGCTTGCGCTTCTTCACGCAGGCGCTTGGCCTCGTCCAGTTCGTGCTGGATGGCATCAGCGCGCTCGTCAAGCCCCTTGGCAACCATGCCCGGTACTTTCAGATATACCAGCAGGACAAGGAACAGGACGAAGGAAACACCGACCCAGAAATCAGGTTGACTTAACATGGCTTGATCCTAACCCTTCGCAGCGGACGATACCGCCGACGAAATTGCCGCTTTCGTGGGCTTCTTGCCGAGAAGCTCAGTGACGATGGCTTCCGTGGTATCCTGGGCAATGCCGGTCACCTGCGCCATGGCCGCATCACGTGTCTTGGCAATTGAAACTTCCGCTTCAGCCAACTTCTTGGCCAGCCGCTCGTCGAGTGCAGAGGCTTCCTTGTTGATTTCAGCGGTCATCTGAGCGCGGTTTTCGCTCACGATGGCGTGGGCATTGGCGCGTGCTTCCGCAAGGGCCGCCTCATAGGTTTCGATGGCTTTTTCCGTATCTTCCTTGAGCCGCGAGGCTTCAGCGACGTCAGCGGCAATGCGGCCGTGACGCTGTTCAATCGCGCTGCCGATCTTGGGGATCGCCAGGCGTGAAATGATGAAGTAAAGCGCACCAAAGGTAATCGCCAGCCAGATAAGCTGTGGCAGAAAATCTGCTACAATAAGTTGCGGCATGATGCCGGTCTCCTGTCTGACCGCCAAACTGGGGCGGCAGGTGGATTTGCCAGTCTCAATCGCAAAAATCCGCCGGTGCGGGAAACCCGCAAATCCGGCGAGATCAATGACGACTGACTAGACGCCGAACAGCAGGATGAAGCTGATCAGCAGGCCGAACAGGCCGGTTGCTTCTGCGAGCGCGAAGCCGATGAACAGGTTGGTGCGCTGGCTGTCAGCCGCTGCCGGGTTGCGAAGTGCACCCTGCAGATAGCTGCCGAAGATGTTACCGATACCGACACCGGCACCGGCCATTGCAACAGCGGCGATACCTGCGCCGATCAGTTTTGCTGCTTCAGGTTCCATTTTTAAAACTCCCGTTTGAGTGATGTAGTTGAAAGGTTAGAAAAATTACTCAGTGGCTTGGGTGCAGTGCATCGTTGATGTACATGCACGAAAGGATGGCGAAGACGAAGGCCTGCAGGAATGCAATAAGCACTTCAAGTCCGGTGAAACCGACCATCACGGCCAGTGGAATGATACCTGCCCACCCGAGCGCCACGACGAATGTGGCAAACACTTTCAGCATGGTATGTCCCGCCATCATGTTGGCGAACAGACGCACCGACAGGCTGACAGGACGTGACAGGTAGGAAATGATTTCAATCGGCACCAGCAATGGCAGCATGACCGGCGGCGTGCCGGATGGCGCGAACAGTTTGAGGTAGCCGAGGCCGTGTTTGTAAAAACCGTAAACGGTTGCGCCGACCCAGACCAGGGCGGCAAGGGCAAACGTCACAATTATGTGGCTGGTGACGGTAAACGGATGCAGCAGGACCGGGAGCGCGAACAGGCCAAGCATGTTGGCACCCAGAATGAAGCAGAACAGCGTCAGGATGAACGGAAAGAACTTGCGCCCTTCGTCACCCATCGTGTCGCGGACCATGTTGGAAATGAATTCATAGACCATCTCTCCAACCGATTGCAGCCGGCTCGGTACAATACGCTTGGTTCCCAACAACAGCAGTGCCGACACCGCAACGACCGTCAGAACCATCCACAGGCTGGAATTGGTAAACGATGCATCAATGCCGCCGAACTTGATCGGAATGATACGAGAGATCTCGAACTGGTGCATCGGGTCGAGCGCTAGCCCGCCTTCGCTGCCCTGTGAAGTAGTACTGGCCACGCATCCAGCCCCTTTTTCAACCTGTTGACCCTACTGATGCACTCAGCCTCGATTTCCGGGCCGATACATCAATCATCGTCGTCGTCGATTACCGATGGCAGCTTGGATTTTGGAACATCCCCGTCACCACCAGTGGATTGCGTGATCCTATAGACGTTCATGACGCCGGCAGCAACACCCAGAAAGAAGAACATGATGAGAAACCACGGCTTGCTGTCCAGCCATCTGTCGAGACCCCACCCGATTGCAACCCCGACCGCCACGGCAGCAACCAGCTCCGTGGTAATCCGAAAGGCAAACCCAAGCGCGTTGGGTTGCCGTTGCCTGGGCCTGTTACGCTCGTCTACCGAGACTTGCGCTTTTGTCAGACGGTCTCCAAGTTTCTCAAGTCGCTCGGGCGCTGATTTCTTACGATCGCCGCCCATGCACCTGCTCCTGAAGGTATTGAGGCAGTTTCAGGATCACAAAACCCCTAAAACCGGGCCGGATAATAGGTTTGCGCCTATCTGGTGTCAAGTTCGGTGCGAAGTATTTAAGCATATGATAGTAAACAGTTTTTTTGTGGCGTTACTGTGTGCGGCAATTCGCCTTTGATGCGTGCTGCCGTGAAACGAGTCTACAGGCTTAAACGCGCGATAATCAGCGCCTTCGGTATCAGCTTGCCTCGCGCAGGCTTTCTGCGGTTTCAAGGTCAACCGATACCAGCTGGCTGACACCGCGCTCCATCATGGTAACACCAAACAGCCGGTTCATGCGCGCCATTGTCAGGCCATGGTGGGTAATGATCAGGAAGCGCGTATCGGTGCGTTCCAGCATGGCATCCAGCAGATTGCAGAAACGCTCGACATTATGATCATCAAGCGGCGCATCCACTTCATCCAGCACGCAGATGGGCGATGGATTGGTCATGAACACGGCAAAAATCAGCGCCATCGCCGTCAATGCCTGCTCGCCACCTGACAGCAGCGACAGCACGGTTGGCTTTTTGCCGGGCGGGTTGGCGATCAGTTCAAGGCCGGCTTCCAGCGGATCATCTGATTCGACCAGCTTCAGCTCCGCCTTGCCGCCACCGAACAGGGTTTCAAACAGCGAGCTGAAATTGGCGTTGACCCGGTCAAAGGCCTCCAGCAAACGGCTGCGGCCCTCGCGGTTCAGGCTTGAGATGCCATGACGCAATTTGGCAATGGCCTGTACCAGGTCATCACGCTCGGTGATCATGGTTTCGACCTGGGTGGAGATTTCAGCTGCTTCGTCCTCGGCGCGCAGGTTGACCCCGCCAAGGCGTTCGCGCTGGTCCTTCAGTGTCGACAGCTTGCGCTCGGTATCCTCGGTCGACGGCATGTTTTCAAGATCAAGTCCGGCACGCTGGCTGACTTCCTCAGGCTGGCACTCAAGTGCCTCGGTAATACGCTGGGTCGCCTCTTCCACACGGGCTTCGGCAGCTTCCAAGCGAGCGCCTACACGGGCGTGTTCTTCGCGGGTCTTGCCATGCGCATCACTTGCTTCCCGCAGGCCCTGATCCCGGGTGCGCAGGTTGTTTTCAGCTTCCGCCAGGAGGTCGGCAGCAGTCTTGCGTTCGGTTTCCGCCTCGCTTGATGCATTCATCAGCTTGGTGCGCTTGGTTTCAAACTGTTCCGGCAGGTCGGCAAGCGATGCAAGGTCGTTGCGCAATGAGGTGGCGCGGCCTTCCAGTTCTTCGATCTGCCCGCTGGCCCGCTTGGCGCGGTCCATCCACTGATTGCGTTCCTGCCCGATGGCAGCCAGGCGCTCGGTACGGGTCCTGGCTTCGCGCTCCAGCCCGTCATGGGTGGCGCGCGCTTCGGTGTAGGCGGCGCGCTGGGTGTCGACGCCACCTCGCAATGCCCGCAGTTCCTCTTCTGCGCCGTCTGTCGGAGCAAGCGAGGATTTTTCGGTTGAAACCTGTTCGAGCGATGTGCGTGATTCTGCAATCTGGCTTTCGATACGTTTGGCGGTTTCTTCCAGTACCGAGGCTTGCCGCAACTGCTCGCCGGTAACTTTTTCATGGTCTGATAGGGCTTTACGGGCAGCCTCGACGGCGGCGGTCGCTTCGCGCCAGGCCTGGCGACCGGCACGTTCGGCCTGCTCTGAGGTTTTGACACTCTCGCGGGCTTCGTCCAGCCTGCTTCTGATTGTTTCGGTGGCTGCCGACGCGGTCGCGCTTTCTTCCTGCAGCACGCCAAGCCGATTGCGTTCTGCCAGTCGCTTGGCGGCAGCGGTTGGCGCATCTGCGGCAGCGGTGTAACCATCCCAGCGCCACAGGTCACCTTCAACCGAGACGAGCCGTTGGCCGGGCGTCAGGCTGGCCTGGAGTTTCGCCCCGTCTGCCTTGTCGACGACGGCCACGAGTTGCAGCCGGCGGGCGAGGGCGCTTGGCGCCTTCACCACATCCGACAACCGCTTCAGGCCTGACGGCAGCGGCGGCACGCTGTCCAGTGACGGCAGTGCACGCCAGTGTACTGGCGCTGCTTCATCGGCAGGGGCATCGATGTCGTCACCAAGCGCTGCGCCCAGTGCGGTCTCATAGCCTGCCTGCACTTTCAACGCATCGATCAGGGGTGGCCACAGTTCGTCGTCTGCCACATGCAACAGTTTGGTGAGGGTGCGAACTTCCGTTGTCAGGCTCTCAGACTTGCGTCTCGATTCGTCATAGGCCTG
>JABDRA010000250.1 GCA_013041995.1 Anderseniella sp.
AGACGAAGTTGAGATGGGGCGTGACGGCTGAAATGCGGGCGAAATTTATAATTGCAGTGCTTTGTGCAAGCGCATGTGTTTCAGTGGGAGCATCCGCACAGGAACACTTGCGCTCAGGTTCGGGTGACATGCCGACTGTTCGTGACCGGTTTGAAGGCCTTGGTTTGCGGGCGGGGCAGTTCTGGGTTCTGCCGGACGTTGAAACCGGATATTTTTACGATAGTAATGTCTTTGGCGAATCAGTCGGTGAAAACGGAGACTCTGGTGTCTATGTATCGCCGTCGGTTTCGCTACGATCGGATTTTGGTCGGCACTATCTAAATCTGCGCGCCGGACTTGATCATTACGAATATTTCGATTTCTCATCACAAAGCCGAACGGACTTTGATGGTGAACTGGAAGGCCTTGTTGAAATCAGCAGCGATACGGTGCTCAAGGGTGGCCTGAAAGGTGGGAAATTCAACCAGGAGCCCGGAGACCTGGAATATCCGACCATCGGCGTGCCCACATCACCGGGAGAATACTACAAGCTTGATTCCTGGGCATCTCTCAAACACGCCTTCAACAGGCTGGCCGTATCGGTGGGCGCGGCGTTTGACTTTTCCGACTATGACGATGTCGATGGCATCGATCAGGATTTCAGGGACGGCAACGTTACTACCACCGGCGGGCGGATTTCCTATCTTGCCTCGCCCGGTTACCGGATATTCGGCGATTTCCGCTATAATTGGCGTGACTATGAGGGTGTCAGAATTGTTGATTCACAAGGCTGGCGTGCCCTTGCCGGTGTTGAATTTGAAGTGACCCGCCTGATTTCAGGAGAGCTGGGTGTCGGGTACAATGAGCAGACTTACGATTTTGCGGGTTCGTCGACCACGTCCGCGTTCAGCTACCATGGCGCGGTGACCTGGAACCCGACGCCATTGATGACGGTCAAGCTCAAAGCTGATCGGACCATTGAAGACAGTACGTTCGATCGGGCAGGTCGTGTTCAGGACTCTGCCAAACTGGTCGTTGACTATGAAGTGCTGCGCGAACTGGTTTTCTCGCCGTCGGTTGGTTTTTCATTCAACGATTACGAGAATTCTTCTGTGGACGATTTCAGAATTGAAGCCGGCGCAGAGCTCGAATACCGGGTGAACCGCTTCATGTCTATTGGCAGCAGGTACAAATACTCCTACAGTGATGTCACTGGTCCCGGCCTTACTGATTGGGACCGTCACCTTGTGGGCATCTATGCTAAAGCGCGCTTCTGATAACAGCCCTGCGGCCGGCCGTGAGGGGTACCCTGACACATCATCTTCCTTCGGGTTTGGTGGACCGGAAGGTATTGATTTAAGGGAAATTTTTCGGATTGCACGCCGCCGTGGCCCGATGGTCGCAGTGATCGGCTTTCTGACTGCACTGTTGGGCGCGGTTTATGCTCTCCAGCTCACTCCCGTCTATACCGCAAAGTCGACACTGCTGATCGATACGAATCAGAAGAACATAATTAATGCCGAAGCCATCGTTTCCGGTATTGGACGAGACAATTCTGCACTGGAAAGTGAACTCGAACTCATTCGGTCCTACGATGTCGCCAAACGGGTCGTCCGCAAGCTCAACCTTGACGACCTGTCGAAAGCTGAACCTTCGAAGGTTTCCGCGGTTCGGCAATTGATTTCACTGGTGTTCAGCCGTGAGCGTGCCCCTGAGCCGGTTCTCAACGAGAATCACACTGACAAGGTCATCCGTTCGCTGTCGAAGTCGATTAATATTGATCGCAAGGGTTGGACCTATGTGGTTGACATCAAGTACACCTCCAGCAATCCTGCCAAGGCAGCTCAGGTGGCGAATGCTTTTGCAGACGAATACCTGGTTGATCAGCTTGAAGCGAGTTATGAGGTTACCCGGCGTGCCAATGACTGGCTCAGTGAGCGTCTTGGTGACCTGAGAAAAAAGGTGCGTGAATCAGAGCGTGCCGTCGAACTGTTCAAGGTGGAAAACAACATTGTTGAGACTAACGGTTCGACACTGAACGATCAGCAGGTTGCGAAGCTGAATGAGCAGTTGATTCTGGCCCGCGCGGAATCAGCCCAGGCGCAGGCAAGGTATGACCAGGTTCAAACTGTGCGCAAAAGGGGGGGAGACATCACGGCATTTGCTGATGCCCTGCAGTCCAGTGCACTCGCGTCATTGAAAGGCAAGGCCTCGGAGATACGCCGCGAGCTTGCCAATTTGAGCGCCAAGTACGGCGATCGTCACCCATCGGTGGTTTCTGCGCGAGCTCAGCTCCAAGATGTCCGGCGTTCAATCAGTTCTGAGGCCAAGCGCATTCTGACGTCCACGGAAAACGCCCTGCGCGTTGCCAGCAGCCGTGAAAAATCCATTGCCGCAAGTCTTGCGGAAGTCAGAGGCACCGCTTCAAAAGACGGCCAGGCGGAGGTCATTCTCAGAGAGCTGGAAAGGGAGGCGGCGGCCAACAAGGCGCTGTTTGAGTCTTTTCTGGGACGGTTCAAGCAAACCAGTGAGCAGGAAAAACTCAATACCAACAATTCGCGCGTTATTGAGCGGGCCTCCACGCCAACATCGCCCAGTGCTCCTAACAAAAAATCAATTGTGGTACTTGCAACCATGCTCGGACTGGGATTGGGGGCCGGTCTTGCCTTCCTGCTTGAACAACTGGATGCAGGCTATCGTACGGCTCTCCAGATCGAAAAGCAGATGGGCGTGCCGGTTCTGGCAAGTATTCCGCGCTCGGATGACGAGCTGCCCGGCAGCGGCATTGGGCGGGCGGCCCGAAAATACAATCCATTCGGTTTGCTGTCCTCATTGTTTCGCAAGGCCGACAAGTCAGAACGACGCATGAGAAAAAGTGACCGGGTGAACATCAGCCGGCTGGTTGTTCAACGCCCGCTGTCGAGCTTCACTGAAGCAATTCGGGCGCTGAGAATGGGCATCAAGTTCGCAGATGTTGATCGCCCGCAGAAAATTGTACTGCTTGCATCGGCGCTTCCAGGTGAGGGCAAGTCCACCATTGCGAGCAATCTGGCGCTGCTTGCGGCCACTTCAGGAGAGCGGGTGCTGATCATTGACCTTGATCTGCGCCATCCGGTGCTCACATCGTTGTATGCGCCGGATGCCAAGCAAGGGGCAGTGGAACTGTTGCTTGGCGAAGTTGATCTCAAGCAGGCGATTGTGAAAGATGCTGCATCGGGTCTTCACATCCTGCCGGCACCGCGCCGCAAGGACCTGACCCACACGGCTGAATTGCTCGGGTCAAAGCGGATGAAGGATCTGTTCGCCCATTTGAGCGGATTTTACGATTTGATTGTCGTCGATACCTCACCCTTGCTGCCGGTTACGGATGGTCGTGCCCTGATCGATGTTGTTGATTCTCTGGTGCTGGTAGTGAAATGGGAAACGACTGCGCGTGATGCTGTTGATGCGGCGCTCAATCAATCGCTGGGTGCACATGCCAAGTTGACCGGCGTTGTAATGAACGATGTGGTGGCGTCGAGAGCGCGTTACTACGACTATTACAAGTCGGGCTACTACAGCAAAAAATATCCTTACTATTACGGCGGTAAGGCTTAAGGTGGCGCAAGGCGGCAAACCGTTTGCCATGGGTCTTTTGCTTTGTGTTGGTGTGAGCATAACCGCTCTGGGCGGTTATCAGTTTTTCCGGCTGAATAATACTCATCTGCAAAACGAAGTTTTGTATTCGGTGTCTCCCGGAACCCTGCAAGTCTGGCTGATTACGCTGAATCCTGCAGACCCTGAAGACGCTGCCAGGCTTGCTGATCGATTTATCGGTATGACATTGCCGCAACGGCGCGATGCTGTTCTGGCGATCGCGCAGCCTGCGTACTTTGAGGCGATGGGCCTGAACTTTGCCGAGCGTCGCAGTTTGCAGATGTTGATGCTGCAGGCGTCGGAACTCGCGCTTGCAAAGGCACCGGCACTGGGCGAGTTCTGGTTTCTGTCGGCCAAACTACGCACCGGCCTTTATGGTTTCGATACCACGGCTCAGCGCTATCTTGAGTTGTCTTACGCCTATTCGCCGAAAGAGGTGGATCTGGTGCTGGAGCGGCTGCAGATGATGTCACTCGCCTGGCCGCTGCTCGACGCTCGCCTCAAGGACATCGTCCGCCATGACGTAAGGATCGTGGATCAGGCCTATCCCAAACGTGCAGCAGAGCTTCGGCAATACCTCCTCAGAGCGGGAGCGAAGCTTTGATGATCGAGGATGACCTATATCTGTCCGCTTCTGTTTGGAGCGTGTCATGAGCGCGGTTGCTTCGGTGCTGATTGCCATTGTCGTCGGCCTCAGCCCGTTCTGGCTCGGATCCAACAGACCGCTTGCCTGGAGTATGAATGCGGTCATGGCAGGTGGACTGCTGGTTTTGATCTGCATGTCTCTTCATCTGGAGGCACGGCGCCATCCGGCGTTGATGATTTCAAAGCTCTCGGTGCCTGTTGTGATGTTTGGCCTGGGGCTGTTATGGGCCGTGGTGCAGATCCTGCCGCTGGGGTCTTCGATAGCAGGTCATCCTGCGTGGCAAGTGGCTGGTGACGTGTTCGGCCGCGATATGGCCTCGAGCATATCCATTAATCCGCCGGAGACCGTTTGGGCCATATTGCGTTATCTGACTGCTGCGGCGGTTTTGTTAGGTGCCTATGTTCTGGCGCGGTCGGTCCGAAATGCCCAAACCATCCTGCGGGTATTCGTAATTCTCGCCGGACTTGCAGCGCTTTACGGGCTAACGCGACTGTCCCTGTCGCTGGATAAAATCCTGTGGTTTGATGAACCGGACAGTGGCTATCTTACGTCAGGCTTCATCAATCGCAACAGCGCTGCGACCTATTTCGGAATGGCTTGTTTGGCGAGTATGGGCCTAGTGATCCTGCATGTTCGATCGGCCCTGCAATCGACAGTGCAAGACGGCGGCCGTGACTTGGTCAGGAAACTGTCGCTTGCCATGTCCGGCATGCTTGGTTTTGATCTTGTCCTGTTTGTATTGATGCTTGTGTCCGTACTGGCAACCGGTTCCCGCGGCGGTATCAGCTTCACGGTAGCGGCGATGTTTTTCATGGTTGTGCTGTACAGCGTGAAAACGACAACGCGAAGTCGATCTGCAGGAGGCGGGCCTGCGTGGATGGCGAGCATTCTCGCCATTACTGTACTGATCCTGGGTATTATCGAATTGTCGGGCGCGCGGCTCATGGGGCGGCTGTTAAATCAGGGAATTGAAGCAGATTCCCGGTTGGAGACTTATGCACGAACATGGGAGGCCGTTCGGGACTATCTGTATTTGGGTAGCGGACTGGGCACGTTTCAGGATGTGTTTCCGGCGTACCGGCTTGAACTGTCTGCGGGTCGTCATGTCTGGGACAAGGCACATAATGATTATCTGGAACTGGTCCTGGGGCTGGGGCTGCCTGCCGCGACACTAGTCCTGTCGGGCTTTGCCATCTTGTTTTTCAAGGTGACCAGAGGCTTTTTTGCGCGTCACCGCGATAGCCACTATGCGGCTATTGCAGCGGCGGCCTGCGTGTTGATCGGCCTGCACTCGCTGGTCGATTTCAGTCTGCAGATTCAGGCGAACGCGCTCGGTTTTGCGTTGTTACTGGGATTAGGGCTGGCACAATCTTGGAGCACGCGACGCTAATTGATGTGCCGTTGTTGGTTGTTTCAATTAAATTATTTAATATCAGAAGCTTAGCTCAAGTCTTCCTGATCCCGGATATGTGATTTTCAAGCATATCAAGTATTGCGGCCCCAAGGGTAGATAGCTAACCTGTCGGAAACTGAGGGGCGATGATTCGGATGAGCAGAGGCGACGTAGCCGGCAAGAAATGGTTTGCTGTGCGCACGCAACCCAATCGGGAGCATCGCGCGAAACATCAGCTTGACCAGCAACAGTTTCGGACCTTCTTGCCTCTGATTGAAAAGTCCGTTTGTCATGCCAGGAAGGTTCGGCAGGTTCGCTCTGCCCTGTTTCCAGGCTATCTGTTCGTTGAACTCGATCTGTCGAGGGATCAGTGGCGTTGTATCAATTCGACTTATGGCGTGTCTTGCCTGGTGATGGCCGGCGAGCGCCCGGCCATTATACCAGCAGGTGTAATTGAGTTGATAATTGACATGTCGGAAAGCAACGGGTTGGTTGATTTTACCCCTGATCTGCAACCTGGCATGAGGGTGCAAATGGTATCCGGGCCCCTGTCGGGTTTGATAGGGCAGTTGAACCGCTGCGATGCGCGCGGTCGTGTGGAAGTCCTGCTCGAAGTTATGGGACAGGAAATCAGGGTGACATCCAATGCCAAGGCATTGATGCCAGCCTGAACGGTAAAGAAGCTTTACGGTAACTGAGTAGAAAGGCGCCAAACCCTGGTGCTGAGAACAGACACTGGTTCTATCTGCCGTGGTGAAAATCGTTTCACCCGGAGTGCGGTAGCTATTGCCTGATTTGCGAAATCAATAAATGTGTCTGATAGATAAATGAACACCAAAACTAATCTCGTGCCAGTCGTTCTATGTGGTGGTGCAGGGACACGATTGTGGCCATTGAGCCGGCAGGCGTTTCCGAAACAATTCGCTGTAGAGGTAGAACAGCAATCCCTTCTTGATCTTACCCTGGCCAGGATCAACAGGCTCGAGGGAGTTGCATCCTGCGTGGCCGTTACAGGCGAAGATTACCGCTTCATGGTCGCAGAAGCGCTTCACAATGCGGGGTTGTCGGGTTCGATCCTGCTGGAGCCGGTGGCGCGGAACACAGCGCCTGCGTTATGTGCGGCAGCCCTGCAGATTGCCAGCTCAGACCCTGATGCGATCATGGTAATACTGCCATCGGATCATTTTGTTGCAGACATCGACAGCTTTTCTGCCGCCATCTCCAACGCGACACGTCTGGCGCAAGAAGGGTGGTGGGTGACCTTGGGCATTCGCCCAACCAAGCCGTCTTCGGCGTATGGCTATATTGAGCCGGGATCAATGATTGCAGATCACGGTTCCGCAGCCCAGGTGTCACAGTTTCTGGAAAAGCCGGATGTCAAAAAAGCCGAGGCACTGATCGGTGCAGGATGTGTCTGGAACGCCGGCATCTTTGTCGTCAAGGCCGGCACGGCGGCTGATCTTGTTGCAAAGCATGCACCGGAAATTCATGACGCTGTGCGGGTTGCCGTTGACGCTATCACCGTCGACAACCAGTTCTACCGGTTACAGCCAGACTCGTTTTCTTCAAGTCCGTCGATTTCCATCGATTATGCGGTGCTGGAAAATGAGACCCGCGTTGCCGTTGTCCCCTATGAAGGCGACTGGTCGGACCTCGGTTCGTGGGATGCAGTTGCAGGTGTGCA
>JABDRA010000095.1 GCA_013041995.1 Anderseniella sp.
GTATTTCACAGCATTGAAGATGCCTTGTCCGGGCGTGGCCTGCAAAATCTGCACGCATGCTTTGCCGATGTGGATTTTGATGTACCGCCTTCTGCCCAGGCGGTTCTTGCATCTGCCAGATCAAGTAAATCCGCAGCCCGGGCAGTGGCAATGTTTACAACACTGTTTGCGCGGGCTTGCGGTGATCTTGTTCTGGCGCATGGCGCATGGGGCGGTGTATATCTGTTCGGCAGCGTCGCGCTGGAATGGAGCAGGCAGGAAACCTCAACTTCGTTTGCAACAGCCTTTACGGACAAGGGTCTAATGTCACAACGGATGGCCAACGTGCCGATCCATGCAGTCTTGCGCGACAATGCTCCGCTTCTCGGACTGGCCGGAAAAGAGACCTGGCCAGACAAACAGCTCTGACCCGGTCGAATATCCCTCCCCACGCCAGTCATACTCATGTCGCAAGACTTTGTATGATTCCGAAGAACACCTAACAGGGTGCCCTGACTGTGTGGTGATGATTTTTGTGGAACTTTTTCCAGTCCCGGGGCGTTGTTTCAGATCAAACCATCCAGACGCGGAGCGTCGCAAGGAGCAATTGTCATGAGCAAAATCAAACTAGGTCTGGCCGCTATCGTCCTGGGAGCCATGGCGGCAACCACCACTGTGGCGCAGGCAGAAATGACCTGCCGGATAAGCATGGACATCACCAAAGGCGGCTTCGTCGTTGGCGCTGCCGGCGGCACAGGCACATTGCAATGTGGTGACCGGCGTTACCCCCTGGACGTCGGTGGCATCAACGCCGGCCTGATCATCGGCATGTCAAAAATGTCGTTAACCGGCAAGGCGCGCAATCTCCAGGACGTCAGGGATATTGAAGGTACCTATGCCAGGTTGGGCGCTTCTGCCGCAGCCGGCGAAGGCGGCACAAATATCCTGGCCACCAACGAGCGCGGCGTTGAACTCGTAATGCGCGGCTCTCAGGTTGGTCTGGAAGCATCACTTGATCTTGGCGGATTGACTATTCGTCTGGCAAACTAACTGGAAACGGCAGGCAGTGACACCTCTGCTGTTGAATTGACTCTGCCGGCGATGCAGGAGTATCAGCTTTTGCTTTGTCGCTTTTGGGGGCTCGAAGCTTGACCGGTTTGACTGCCATCTTGTTGTCGTACGCTGTAGTCGGCACGCTGCTGGTTGGGGTGTCGGCAACGCCGGTAACGGCTGCCTCCGATGTTCCGGTGCCACGACCCAAGCCGCAACTCGACCGGGCGCAGAAAGACAATCTCGATCCAGCCGCCAGGGCGAAAGATGAAAGCGTGGTTCCACCGCCTCCGAAGCAAACCGTGCCGGCGTTTGATCTCGCCGTCGCTGAAAAATGTGAAGCGGCGCTGAGATCCCTGGGGGGCAAGGTTTTCGGTCGGCAAACCGCTGGAAGGCGAAAGTATTTGCGGTTGGCCACGTCCGCTGAACCTGGAAACCGTGGGCAAGCAGGTACGCGTGACCGGCGAACCCCAGGTGCGTTGCGAAGTGGCACTTACTCTTGCACAATGGTCCCGGGAGGTCGTCAAACCGGTTGCCAGGCTGCATCTTGAGAACGATGTTTCGAAAATACTCATCTCGACATCCTATCAGTGCAGGCGGCGCAACAATGCCGCGACCGGCAAGGTCAGCGAGCACGGGTTTGCCAATGGCGTGGACGTAATGGGGTTCGAACTGAAAGACGGCCGCAAGGTGCTCATCGCTCCCCGCCTCGACAGCATCGAACCGGAACGCGCATTCCAGGCGGCTGTGCGCGGCGGGTCCTGCGCCTATTTCACCACAGTGCTCGGTCCGACAACCAATGCCGCACATGCCAGCCACCTGCATCTGGACCTCGCGATCAGGCGGGGGGGTTACAGGTTGTGTCAGTG
The DNA here is from genome assembly GCA_013041995.1 of Anderseniella sp. Classification (GTDB taxonomy): domain Bacteria; phylum Pseudomonadota; class Alphaproteobacteria; order Rhizobiales; family Aestuariivirgaceae; genus Anderseniella. The sequence continues at coordinate 1,899 of JABDRA010000095.1, forward strand.
ATTGCCTTAAATCTTGCAGAATGACTGACAGTCAGTTTGCAGTCGAAACAGTGGCGATTTCGGAACAGCAAAGTCGCCAGGCGGTAGAGGTTTCACTGGCAACATCAATATGAAGGAGACAGCAATGGTCACCGCAGAACAGCTCAGAGCAGCCCGTGCAATGTTGAAGTTAAGCCAGCGCCAACTCGCTGATATGGCCCATATCTCAACATCCGCCATCCGCCGCATGGAGCGCACGTCCGGTTACCTGCCCTACTCAAAGGAGATTATACTGGTCGTACAAAGCGCACTCGAGGCCGCAGGCATTCGCTTCATCGATCCGGGCATGCCCTCACCACGTGGCGGACCCGGCATCAGGCTTGAAGGTGACGTGGTAGCCGGGGACAGCGTCACGGAAATCGATGTGTCGGCAGAAACCGAAATACCAAAGGAGGTCGTTGCCACCAATCGGCCGGTTCAGACCCTGTCCATCATTCAACGCGCACCGGCTGACGGTCAACCCCTTGACTCGACGCCCGAACAGTAAATCTCAACTACATGAATAAAAACAACTTTATTATGTTCTTGGTGTGATTCCTGAGAAAGCCGTGGGGTATGTATGATCAGAGGATCAGCAAGGAGCCATCGGACCGCCTGGCGTTCACGCTCACCTCGCCGAATGTCCCCATACACTCAATCAGCTGCTTCTCGTCCATCATGACAGCGGCGGTTGAAAGCCCGTCAGCAATTGCAGCCGAGCGATGGACAACACTTCACCCGGTGCCACATTGAGTGAACCGGACGCCCGGTCACGGGGCAGATGATGAGATTGCAGACTAGTCCTGTGCAGAATTGATGGGCGGCTTGGCCAGTGTGGCGAACGCAAAGCAATATGATGGATCGGTCCCCATGAATACGACCAACCGCAGAATATTGCAGGACAGTCTGGAATTCCATGCCTGGCAAGCCGGCCGGAGGATGAACTGCACCAGGCGTCAGAAGTGCAATCAGCCTGATCTGTTCCATGCGCACTGACGGTGAACAACCTGTGTATCGATGTTTTGACATGGACTTCTCTGATCCGTCAGGTGCACCAGATTTCGGCAGGCCACAGCAAACATCACACCATTTCAGTTTCATGCGGTATTGATTTCCTCGCCAGTCTGACATTCAGTCCCATACATCAATAATCGCCCGGAAAAGACCTGATCTGATCAGGCCTCTTTCTGCAGGCTTCGGGAAATGGAGTATTCGATGAACGGTGCAGAGAGCCTGGTAAAGACGCTTCTTCAAAATGGCGTCGACACCGTTTTTGCAAACCCTGGCACATCAGAGATGCACTTTGTTGCGGCTCTGGATGATCACCCCGAGATGAGGTGCATTCTTTGCCTTTTTGAGGGAGGCGCATCCGGAAGCGCCGATGGTTACTTCAGGATGAAACGCGATGTGGCAGCGACGCTGCTCCATCTTGCGCCGGGCTTCGGGAACGCCTTTGCAAATCTGCACAATGCCCGCAAAGCCAAATCCGGTGTGGTGAACGTGGTTGGAGATCACGCCACCCATCACCTGCGCTACGAAAGCCCGCTCAAGGGAGATCTGACCGGCATCAGTCAGGCGATAAGCCACTGGACACGGGTTTCTCCCGACGCGAAAACCGTTGCCGAAGATGGAGCCTCCGCCATACGGGCCGCGCGATCAAACAACGGCCAGGTTGCAACCCTGATCCTGCCCGCCGACACAGCCTGGGACCCGGCAATCAGCCCGGCGGTCCACGAAACCCTGCCACGTCTCACCCGGCCTTCAATGGCAGAGATCGAAGCAGCCGCACGAAGGCTGACATTGGAAAATGCTGCCCTTATCGTAGGTGGTGAGGCATTGTTTGGTCGACTGCGGGAACTGGCGGGAAAGATTGCAAGCAAGACAGGCTGCCGCCTGCTGGCAGATACCTTGATACCGAGGATTTCCAAAGGTGCGGGAAGCGCCAAAATAGAGCAACTTGTTTATCCGATAACGCCCAAGATCGGGCAAATGGAGAAACTTGCATCTCTGACACTCCTGGGAACCAACCGCCCGGTTGCTTTCTTTGCCTATCCGGACAAACCGTCAGTGCCGGAGCCTCCCGCATGTACGATCTCGGAATTGTGCACTCCCGAGATGGATATTGCGTGGACGATCGAAGCGCTGGCCGACTCTGTCGGCGTTAGCTCAAAAACACAGTTTCAATCCTATGCGCTTGACCTTCCTGACATTCCATCAGGCCAGCTGACACTCGAAAAAGTAGGCCGGGCGCTGGCCGCGCTCATGCCGGAAAACGCAGTGCTTTGCAATGAGTCCATCACGTCGGGCGCCTCTGTCA
>JABDRA010000257.1 GCA_013041995.1 Anderseniella sp.
GGGCACCTGATGCCCAGGCAACCGGGCAAAATGCCGGTGAATATTCAGCCGCAGTTGCGGATGACGCGTACGCCAGGGTTCGGCCACACGATCACCGGCCTCAAGAACCGTTACCGGAATACCATGCCGCGCCAGCTCGCGCGCAACCGTAAGACCGGACAGCCCGGCGCCAATTACAATGACATTTTTGCTCGATGAGTTTTGCATGGTTCTGGCTCATTGATTGCAGTCGGATTTGGAAGAGGCAAGTGTAGTTCCTCACACTGCAGGCCCGGTTTTGCGGACCTGCAGTCTCGGCCTGCCTCGGTGTCGGCGGCTGTTCTGGCCGAGAATGTCGAACCGTGTTAGAGCAAAACATGACAAAACCGGTGGAAAACGGACACATCATGTCGAACTCAGACAGCCCGGTCGAAACTGTGGTGATTGGCCTGCCCCGGGCCAGCGCGTCGACCACATTTGCCATCCTCGATGTGCTCGCGTCCGTGGGCCGCGACTGGGAAATGCTGCATGGCGCTCCTGCCCGCCCGCCACGCTTCAAGGCGCGATTACTGTCACTGGACGGGTTGCCGTACGATGATCCCAATGGCCGACGGATCACACCGGAGGGCGCACTTCCACAAGCACCGGCGCCGGGGCTGATCATCGTTCCCGACCTGCATCTTGATCCGTACGCGCCGGCACCGGAGACATTCGCCCCCATCGCACAATGGATCAGACAGGCACATGACCACGGCGCACTGGTTGCCTCGGTGTGCTCAGGTGCGCTGCTGCTGGCGGAAACAGGGCTGTTAAATGGCGTCGAGGCAACCACGCACTGGGCCTACTCCGACATCATGGCGCAACGCTTTCTCCAAATACGCATGCGGCGTGAGCGCATCCTTGTGCCGGCAGGAGAAGGTCACAGGATCATAACTGCGGGCGGTGCATCAGCCTGGGGTGACCTGTTGTTATACCTGATCGCGCGGATTGCCGGGACCGAGGAGGCGCGGCGCATCGCAAAGCTCTATCTGATAGAGCCGCATGCCCAGGGCCAATTGTGTTATGCCTCGCTTAGCGCCGGCCGCCAGCACACCGACCATATTGTTGCCAATGCGCAGGTCTGGGCCGCCAAGCATTACGACAACCGCAATCCTGTTCAGGCAATGGCACAGCTAAGCAAGCTGTCCAGACGCAGTTTTCTGCGCCGTTTCAGAAAAGCCACCGGACAGTCACCGCTGCAATACGTACAGACGCTTCGTGTTGAAGAAGCCAAGCAGATGCTCGAGACGTCGGATGCAGCGATAGACGATATTGCTGCAGACGTTGGTTATGACGAACCGTCCAGCTTTCGCGCTGCCTTCCGCAAGCATGTCGGCATCACAGCGTCTGCCTACCGCAAGAAATGGCGCACGTCGTTCTGATGAATCGGGAACCGGACCAGCTTGCATTCGCTGTTGATACTATCTCTCAGACAACGCAAGCCGCAGACTCAGAAATCCGAACGTGCCGGCGAACATCCGCTTTAGCCATGTCATGACAACGGGGCGTGAAATCACATAGTCGCGGGCCATGGCAGCACAGGCACCGTACCCGACAAAGATGACGAAGGTAAGCGCCATGAATACGCCCGCCAGCAATACGAGGCTCGCCGTTGCGCCTTGCGCATCAAGAGGTACGAACTGCGGCAGAAAGGCCATGAAGAACAATGACAGCTTGGGGTTCAGAACATTAAGCAGCATGCCGTTCAGGATCGTCCTGTTAGCGGAAACTGAGGCCCTGTCTTCCGTGACATCAAGCGTACCGCCGTCCTTCATGATGCTCCAGGCCATGTAGAACAGATAGGCGACACCCAGGTACTTCACGATCTGAAAGGCCAGCGCACTGGTGTGCAGTATGGCGGCCAGCCCGACAATGCTGGCAATCGCTGCAGGCAGGATGCCTAAGGTGCACCCGAACGCGGCAGCGATGCTGGGCCTGAACCCCCGCCCCAGCCCGACGGCCAGCGTATACAACACACCGGTTCCCGGCAGCAGGACGACGACAATTGATGTCAGCAGAAATTCAACACTCATTACAGGATCCCTTGTTTGGCTCGTGCGGACATCATTGCCTGAAATCGGGAAGTGATCCAGCTTTTCCGGTCGAACGGCTTTGTGTTTATGTCGCTCACGCCAGCAGCCTGCGGCTGCGCTCCGCGGGGGCGCACTT
>JABDRA010000264.1 GCA_013041995.1 Anderseniella sp.
TTGCCACCTTGCACAAGAAGGGATTTGTAAGCCTGCAGAAGCTGGAAGACGCCAGGTCGCGCCAGTTGCGCGCGGCTGCTGAGCTACGCGAGATGGAATTAGCGGTGGAGCAGGCAACGGTGATGAATGCGGCGTCCGGCAAGCGTCACTACAACCATAAGGAATTTGTCGTCGATCTGGACATGCTCGCCCTCGACCTTGATGAGGCGCACGGACGTCTGACATCAGCCAGGCAGAAACTCCAGCACCTGAAACAGTTGCAAGCAGCCTCAGTGATCCGCGCGCCGTTTGACGGGCAGATCGTTTCCCTTCCGGTTGCCGCGGGACTTGCGGTTTCAAAAGATCAGGCTGTGCTGGCGCTCGAACAGGATGTAGCCCCAACGGTCACGGCCTATCTCGACCAGGATGAAATCCTGCAAATCGGGATCAATGACACAGCGAAGGTTTTTGTACCTGCTCTCAACCGGCATGTCGAAGCGACAGTCGTGGCGATCAATCGCAAATCGGGGCATCTGGACCTGAAGTCGTCCCAGTACACGTGGAAGGCAAATGGAGAGCGTACCGCCTCGGTGTCGTTGACGCTTGCAGAGCCAGGCGGGCGGAGCAAGGTAAGAGCAGGATTGCCGGCGGTCGTGATCTTTGACCGCAGGGTCACGGATGATCTGATTGCCCGATTGGCAAACCTCTGGCCGGGAAAAGACCATGACGAAACTGAAGCTTGATAAAGTCGCCAATCTGGATGAGCCTACCGACTGGCCGACGGGCTGGCGGAAATGGACACCGGCTGCGCTGTTCAAGATCGCGCTCTATTTTGGCTGCTGCCTGATCGCCATTCTGACCCTGCCCAACAGCATCTGGGATCAGGAGGTTGCCCAGATCACCTTCGTCATCGGTGGTCTCGGAATCTGGCGGTATGGCTGGTGGTTCATCCATGCAGTTCGCGCATTGATCTACGGTAAAATAGTCTATCCCAAGATGCGCGATCAGGGTCGCAAGATCTGGGATGCCGGCTGGCGGCCGCGGCACATGCATTTCATGATGACCACCTACAAGGAACATCGCTCTATCACCGAGAAGGTGGTGCGCTCGATCCTGCGTGAAATCCGTGCATCCGGTGTGCCGGGCACCATCTGGCTTGGATCATCCGACCGGTTTGACGAAGACATTATTGAGGATTTCCTCCGCAGGGAGGCAAAGGATACAGACATTACCCTGCGCATCATCCGGCAAAATGTGTCGGGCAAGCGGGCTGCCATCGGCCTTGTGCTGCGCGCCATGTGCAGATTACCGATCGATGAGGATGACCTGGTCGTCTTCATGGACGGAGATTTCATCTTGGCGGAAGGTGCCATCAGTCGCTGCATGCCGCTGTTCAAGCTCTATCCGGACCTGCAGGCCTGCACGACGGATGAAGAGGTGATCTGCATCGGACCGCGCTGGATCGAAACCTGGCTTAAGATGCGCTTTGCCCAGCGTCGCCTGGCAATGCAGTCCCACGCACTGTCCGGCCGGGTCTTGACCCTGACGGGCCGGATGTCGGTGTTTCGCGCCAGGAACCTGCTGCAGCTTGAATTCATCCGTCTACTGGAGGCGGACCATCTTGAACACTGGCTTTGGGGCAACTTCCGCTTCCTGTCAGGCGATGACAAGAGCACCTGGTATTACATGCTCAAGCACGGTGCACACATGCGCTACGTGCCCGATGCACTCGGCTACACAGTCGAAGTCATCGAGGGGTCGGGCATGGATCGCATGGTGCAGAATTTCCGGCGCTGGTCCGGCAACATGCTGCGCAACGGCGCGCGGGCGATCAAGCTGGGTCCGCACCGGATGCCGTTTTTCATCTGGTGGTGCCTGGTGGACCAGCGGCTATCCATGTGGACCATGCTGGTCAGTCCGGTCCTGGCGGTCGCTGCGACGCTGCTGCAGGGGCCTGCATATCTGGCGTCCTATCTCATCTTCATCGCACTCAGCAGGATGTTGCTGTCTCTGTTCCTGTTCGGCTATTCCCGGCGTATCCAGATGGCCTATCCCTGGATCCTGTATCTCAACCAGCTCATCAATGCGTCGGTAAAAGTCTATTGCATCTTCAGGCTGTCCAAGCAGCGCTGGTCGAACCGTGGCAACCAGACGGCGTCCAACAGTGCAGATGCGCTGGTGCAGCGTGCACAAGATGCAATGGCCAACTGGTGCACGGCGCTTGCGACGGTCATGCTTGTGCTGTCAACCGTCCACTATACGAAGCTGATCGAGATTCCATCGGTTACGCTTCTGAAATCCATTGCCGGATTCTGAAAAGCGTTTTCGATTATGAAAATCTACTGGTTTCACAATCAAAAACGCGATTCGTACGAAATCATATAATTATCTGAAATAATTGAATAATTTAAATTTCCTAATGCTGGCATGGCGCTTGCGAAATCTGGGTAGATCAATCACTCCGAAGTAGGCATCACATGTCGAGACGTCCGTTCATTCCCAAACTTTATCTTGCTGCCCTGGCAGCAACCGTGGCGCTTGGTGCGCTTCCAGTTGCGCTTAACCTGGCCGTCGATCCTTATGATCGCCTGGGCGGCCTGCCGCTGGGCCTGGCCAAGAAAGAGATTAGCGAGAAAGCACATTATCCGCTCTGGAAGATTATTGCCTATTCGAAGAAGCATCCACCTGAAACGATTGTTCTCGGTGATAGCCGGGCTCGGGCCCTACGCGACAAGTACTGGAGCGAAACCGGGATCAAACAAGCCTTCAACTTCGCCTATGGCGGGGCCACTATTTATGAAATTTATGAAACCTTTCGTTACCTCAAGACACAACCCAAACCGAAGAATCTTGTCGTCGGTATCCAGCTCAGAAGCTTTGACCCCGCCCACAAGTCCGGGATGAACCGGGTGCCGGAGGCTCTGCGGCTTGCCGACAATCCGGTAAAGTACTTCTCCAACTGGTTCGTGACGAGGATTTCATGGCGCCATATTCAGGAAAGATATCCCAGGCAACTGGCTGCAATTGGGGACCTGACCCCCGGTTTCATTTCCACGGCACAGGCTGCTGACCTCGGCTCGCCCGGGCACACCAGCCTGAGCACCCTGTTGCAACCGGATGTATGTTTTGGTTGCCGGCTGCCGGAACAGCAACAACGCATCGCTTACCCGACTTATGGACACAGGCGGGGCTATGGGTACGGCTTCGGTCGCCGAGCAGGCCTGTGGCGCGACATTTCGATAGAGCGGGAGCTGCCCGCGCGCTTCGAAAAACAGGTTCGCAAGAACGGCAGGTCCGACTGGAAAAACTTCCGGTTCTCCGAGGACCTTTGGGCGAAGGTTGCCGAGATCGCCGACTGGAGCAAAGCAAACGGCGTGAAGCTGGTGTTCGTGATCCCGCCCACCATTGTGGAAATGCAGGCAAGACTTGCTGAATTCGGTCGCGCGGACCTGGATCGCAACCTGCGCCTGCGGCTAGCGGACCTGGCGCCGGTGATTGACATGGATTTCGACAATCCGTTCACCCGTGATCTGGCGAACTTCAAGGACGCCTACCACTTCAACGCACCGGCGGCCCGCAACATTGTCGGAGAAGTTGGCCAGTTGCTGACATCGTCTCCGGAAGTTCGCAAAGCTGCTTTGAAGGTTCGTTCAGGTCTTGCCTGCCCGACGAGTGCGCGAGCCACCTCGCGCGAACTGAACGACGGCATCATCAAAATGACCGAAGGAACAAACTGCAGAATTTGGAGGCGAGCCAATGACCCGTCCTGAAAACTCCAAGCCAATTCTCGTAAATGTTTCCACCTTTGCCGTTGTGTGCGGCCTGTGTGCGGCGGTTTTCTTCTGGCGGGATCTACCTGATCTGGGCAAGGAACCACCGGTGGATCCACTTGTGAACGAGCAACTGAGCCAGGCGCGCGGTTTGCAGAAACTTGGCAAATGGACCGACGCCGCCGAGATTATCGAACGCTATGCGCATCAGGGTTATCCGCGGGCGCTGTTCCATCATGCCAAAATTCTCTCTCGCGGTTGGGGCGTGAAACTGGACGCGGAGAAGGCCCGGCGGGCCTTGCTGCGAGCCGTGCAGTTCGATTTTTCCCTGCGCGGCGAGGCAGCCTATGAACTGGGCCGGCTCTATCAAAAATCTGCCGGACCGGATTGCAACCGGATCGCCACGGAGTGGTTCCAGAAAGCACTGGGTTGGGGTTACCGGAAGGCTCACGTGCAGCTTGCCATGCATTTCATGCGTGGCGTCGGCGTTCCTCGTGACCAGAAGAAGGCGCTCTACCACTATGAAGGTGCCGCAAGGGCGGGCTTTGAGGCAGTTTCTCTCCAATACGCCCGCGTCCTGCTGAAGGGTCAACACGGTGTCGAGAAAGACCCGGCACGTGCGCTGGAACTGGCAGGGCGCGCCATCGTTGCGCTGGAAGTGAAGGCAAGGGCCGGATCGGGAAGTGCCGGCAAAACTCTGGGCCGACTCCATCGTGACGGAGAGTTTGTCAAACCATCCCGAACCCGGGCGTTCTACTGGTTCCGTAACGCCAGCCATCTCGGAAATTCAGGTGCTATGCATGACCTAGCGAAACTGCTGCTCGCAAAAAATGCGGGAAAAGAGGGCGCTGAAGAAGGCGTCGGCTGGCTCACCCGGGCCGCAGATGCTGGCCACGGCGGGGCAATGACCATGCTTGGCCGTTTGCATTTGGCGGAGAAGCACGGCCTGAAAAAAGACGCCGCCGTCGCGTGGTTCAGGAAAGGCGTGAAAGCAGCCCATGCCGGTGCTATGGAAGAGCTTGCCCGCATCTGTGCGGAAGGCAAGCTCGCACCAAAAGACATGGCCGGGGCTCTCAAGCTCGCCCGGCGCGGTACGTCCCTTGGTCATACCGGCTCAAAAACTCTTCTCCAGGCCCTGCTGAAGCAGGCCAGTGAAGACAACATTCACAGTTAACCCGGCACCGGCTCGGAGGCGCGACGATCATGGTTTTTAGTTCCCTTGAATTCATCTATCTGTTTTTGCCACCAGTGCTGATCGGCTTTCTGGCCTTGCGCGCCTGGGGTCGGGAAAGCCTCATCGTATGGTGGCTGATTGCGGCATCGCTTGCGTTCTACGCGTGGTGGAGCCCCATCCATCTTGTCCTGTTGATCGGTTCGGTGGCGGTCAACTTTGCCCTCCACCGGGCGATCCTGCGGACCCGTTCAAAGCTGGTGCTGGCATCCGGTATCATCGGCAACCTCGCGACACTGGCCTACTTCAAGTATGCCGATTTCCTAATCGCAAACATCAACCTGCTACCGGGCACGGATCTTCCGGCGCTGAACATCGTGCTACCTCTGGCAATTTCATTTTTTACCTTCCAGCAGATATCGTTCCTCTGCGATACCTGGCGCAGTGAGATCAGCGATTGCGATTTCTCCAAATACTGCCTGTTCGTCGTATTCTTTCCGCAGCTCATCGCCGGGCCGATTGTGCTGCAGAAGGACACGATCCCGCAGTTCACGCTCAAGGTGTTTCGCAGTAAGCTGTTTGTCAATCTGGCTGTCGGCGGGACCTTGTTCGCCATCGGTTTATTCAAAAAGATAGTTCTCGCTGACGGTGTTGCACCGCTCGCAACGTCGGTCTTCGCCCTGGCGGATGCCGGTCATGCTGTGCCTGCGGAAGCAGCCTGGATCGGCGCGCTGTCATACACATTCCAGATTTATTTCGACTTTTCGGGCTATTGCGACATGGCGCTCGGACTGGCCCGGATGTTCGGCATCCGATTGCCGGTCAATTTCTACTCTCCCTACAAAGCAACCAGCATCGTCGATTTCTGGCGCCGCTGGCACATCACGCTGTCCCGCTTCCTGCGCGACTATCTCTACATTCCGCTTGGTGGCAATCGCCATGGCCCGGTCCGGCGCTACCTCAACCTGTTCGCGACCATGGTGCTGGGCGGACTGTGGCACGGGGCCAGCTGGAATTTCGTGATCTGGGGCGCAATGCACGGAGCCTATCTGACCGTTAATCATGCCTGGTCTGCCCTGTTCCCGCGTCGCGAAGGGGCCTCCGGCCTTACGCGTGCATTATCTGCCAGCCTGGCGCAGGTCATCACAATGATCGCCGTGATATTCGCCTGGGTGCCGTTTCGCGCGGAAACGCTGGACGGTGCTCTTGCTGTGATGTCCGGCATGGTCGGGGTGACCGAACTGTACGACGCCGGGACATGGTCTGCCGTGCTGGCCGATACGCGGCTGCCCTGGTTCCAGTTTCTGACCCTGGCGCTGGTCGTCTTCTATGCACCTAACTCCATCGAACTGGTGAGGAAATATCGCCCGGTGATCGATCTGGCGCAATTCGTCGGCACTTCCGTGTCGCGTGTGCGTGGCGGCTTGTTCAACCTGCACTGGCGTCCCAGCCGTCGCTGGGCCGCGGCCATGAGCGCGGTATTTGCGGTTGGGGTCCTGCAGCTCTACCGGCTCGAGGACATGACGGAATTCATTTACTTCAACTTCTAAGGCGCATTACAAAATGTACAGCAATCTCAGACGGATGTGGGCGGGAGCCTGCGCTGCCACCGCCCTTGCCATGTTATCTCCTGCCCTTGCCGCCGACGGGTACATCGTTGAGCAGAAGGGTCGAAATTTTTCCTTCAACACCGCCACTGGCCTTGCCACCCACAACGGCGTATCGATGCAGGGGCTGAACAGCGCGGCACGGAAAGGCGAATTCGAGTTGCGCTCGTTCTGGGAAAAAGGCGGGTTCCGCGCGACCGTCAAATTCGGCAGCACCACGGTAGTTGATGGGACAGACCTGAGCGATATCTCCCGCATGGGCGGGTTCCGTTTCGATCGTACTGGGTCGTATGTTTACATCCGCACCGTCAAAGGCCCGAAAGCGCGAGTGGAACTGGTCCATGACGGCCAGGTCGCGCTGGAATGGCCCCGTTTGGCAGTGGTCAGCGTGCTGGCTTACAGACGCGACGCACTTGTGGTCTCCGTCTTCGACAAATCTGTTCAGCGTACCCGGTTCTACTGGTTTGCCCGTGCCGACGGTACAATTGTGACCGACGGCCGGCTTCTGGGGTCGTTCGAGGGGTGCGCGCTGTTGGGTGCGAAAGCCGCTCGTCGCGAAATTGTGCTGGAAAACTATTGCGATCCTGAAAAGGGCAGTGACCTTGTCAGTCTTGACATGAAGAGTGGCCGGGTTACGCTGTTGCTTTCCTCCGATGCCGATGAAATTTTCGTACCGCAACTTGACCGCCGTAAGGGGGCTATTTCTGTCCTGGCTGTATCCGGTTCTTCCTCGGCAAAGACGGCTTTTCATGCGATCAGCGGCGTGTTGCTACGCGGATTGGGTGAACCCGTTTCACGGGCATCCGACGAAGCGGGCAAACAGAGCTGGGCGCAATCTTATCGCACGCTGACGCTGGCTACCCTTTACCGGAAAAGCGGTCACGCGGTGTTCGCGGATCTTGCTACGCGGGCGATGCGCAACACATTGTCGGTCCGCAACGCCGACCTCGGCATAAGCGGCACCTTCAACCCCGGCAGTGCCTGGGCATCCCGGATCTATTCCACCGACCGGCGCAGTCCGGTTTCCTTCCAGATTAACCAGGCCATGATTTCCGGATCGCTGCTCAGATCGTGCGAAATGCTTGGCACACTGTGCCCCAAACCGCTCCGGCGGCGAATTGAGGCCAGCGCCTCAAATCTGGTGAGCAGCTATGAGCAGCAGTTTGAGACCGCCTCGGGACTCTATCGGATCCAGTATGGGGCCCCTTTCCGGTTTGATGGGATCTGGGCACCGTGGAACTGGCAGTTGACCTGGGCAGTCCTGCTCGACCGTGTCGGCAGCTTTGAGAACAAGCCTCATCTGTCAGCGCGAGCAGAGGAAATTGCCGGCAAGTTCACGAAGACCTGGACGCAAGGTTCTGGCGGCGCGTTGTGGCGATATTGGGCGCCAAGCTATTATCAGGGCTGGCGCCAGGACGACAGAATTTCCCAACACCGCCCGGCCAGAAGAGCAGAGCCGGAACCGAAACGCTTCGAGGATGTCAATCATGCCGGTCTCAGCCTTATGGGCCTGGCGGCGATTGGTCATCGGCTCAAGCCGGATCATGAACTTGCTCTCCGGGCAACGCTTGACCGTTTGCTGGATAACGGGACGATCCTTCCAAGGGACATGGACGGAAACGGGCCGCGGACCCCGCGCTGGTTGCCTGGGGCCGGGTGGGATGCATTCGCAACGGCAAAACTCCGGACGCGGTACACGAAACTGGTGCCGGGAGCCGCATCGGGTCACCAGCTTCTGGCATATGCAGACCTGTTCGATCCTGCGCAACCGTTCCAGCTCACCTTGACTCACAAAAGGTGTTCCGCCGGCAAATGCTCAACAGCCGAGACATGGTCGTTCGACAGCCTGGCCGACTTTCTCGCCGACAATCCACTCTTTCGGATTTCGCAAACCGGAACCCGGTGAACGCAGGTTGTTTCTTTTCAATTTCGAACTCCTGCTCTCGACAGGTTTTCGAAATTAAAAATGCCAGTTTCAGGATCGAAATAGATTTTGGGTAAAGCGAAATTTAATTTATATAACCATCTGTTTTTATTTAGTTTTTATTTGAGTCCGGGTTTGGCATAACAGTTGATTTGAACAGTGCATCTGAAACCAAACAAAAGGCTTTTTCAAATGAACGCACTTGCTCAAATCAACCAGTCAACAGCAAAACCTGCTCACCTCAAACTTGTCACTGAACTACCCGCCATAAGCGTGGTCGGGCTGGGCTATGTCGGCGCCGTCTCGGTCGCTTGTCTTTCCAGCCTTGGTCATCGTGTGGTCGGCTGTGACATCGACCCGGTCAAGCGTGCCGCGGTTGGCAGCGGACAGTCGCCAATTCACGAAGCAGGCCTGTCAGACCTGCTTGGCGAAGGTGTCGACAATGAGCTGATCGAAACCACCGGTGATCTGATCGCCGCAGTGGTTGATACAGATGTCACATTCGTTTCCGTCGGCACACCAACCAAGGAAGGCGGCGGCTGCGACTATTCGGCCATTGTCAGTTGCGCACTTGCAATTGGCGAGGCGCTCGCTCTCAAGGACGAGCACCACATCATCGTCATGCGCTGCTCGATTCCACCCGGCACTACCCTCAATGTGATGGTTCCGGCGATCGAGGCGGCATCTGGAAAGAAGATGGGCCAGGATTTCGGCGTCTGTTTCAATCCGGAGTTCCTGCGCGAAGGCACCGCGATTGAAGACTTCCGCGCGCCGCCGAAAACCGTCATTGGTGCCAGCGACGACTATACCGCGCGAGTGGTGGCCAAGATTTACGCACCAGTGGACGAAAAACCGCTGCTGACGGCGATCGAAGCTGCTGAAATGGTCAAGTATGCCGACAATGTCTGGCATGCAACCAAGGTATGTTTCGCCAACGAGATTGGCCGCATCTGCAAACCACTCGACATCGACAGCCACGACGTGATGGACATCTTTGTCCAGGACCAGAAGCTCAACCTGTCGCCCTATTATCTCAAGCCCGGCTTTGCTTATGGCGGTTCATGTCTGCCCAAGGAAGTGCGTGCCGTCGCCCATCTGGCAGGTGAACTCGATGTGGATGTCCCACTCATCGACAGCCTCGCCCGTTCCAACGAGACCCAGATTTCAGAGGCCATCGACATGGTCCGGGCAAGCGGCGCCAAGCGTGTCGGTTTTCTTGGACTGGCGTTCAAGCGCGGCACCGATGACTTGCGGGAAAGTCCCATTCTGGAGGTTCTCAGTCAACTGCTTGAAGACGGTTACGACATCTGCGCGCACGATGAAGCCATTACGGCTGAGACCCGGATTGGTGATCAGTTTGCCTATGTCGCCAACGTTTGTCCGCACCTCAAGCCTACAGTCGATGCACTGCCAGGTATGTTGAGCACCGACGTTGAGGATGTACTTGAAAACTCCGACGTGGTGGTCGTGACGCATGCTTCACAGCACTACCGCGAACTGCTTAGAGATTGCCCAGGCGACGTCAAAGTTATCGACCTTGTGCGGCTCTTCAAAGACCTGCCGAGACAACCCGGTTATCAGGGCATCGGTTGGTAAATCCCCCCTAAATTCCAAGAAGGAACTAAACCATGAGTGTAGATACGCAATGGAATATGTCGCCTGTCCTTGGGACAGGCGACAATGACGGTGTCCGAGGCACCGGTCGGTCAGAAGTATTGGCCGGCTACGGTGGAGACGACCAGATTATAGCGCTGAGCGGCGGCGACGAAGTCTTTGATCTTCCCCATTCGAATTGGTCCATCCTAAAAGTGAGTAGAATGAGGACTGAGAATGGCTGCAAAGCGTCACAAACCCGAAGAGATTGTCTCTAAGTTACGCCAGGTCGATGTGCTGGTTGGGCATGGAATGGCTCGTGTTGGTGCGATCCGGCATCAATGACCGATAGACATCCGATCATCGGCGACCTGGCTGATCCCTCTATGTTGATCCGGGCCAGGAGCTGCGACGTGCTGGATATATCGGACTGCCAGCAAATTTATTGCACCCTCGACCCTTCAGAAGTTGACCTGGGTTTTGCGGGTCGCTTGGCGGATGGCAATCAATCTTTGGCGGCCCTCGAGAGATTATCTGCTGGAGATTCTGTTAATCTCGAGCACGACGGAGATCGATGGCTGATCCAGGATAACGACGGGGTTGTGATCGGTAGGCTCGCGAAAAAATTCACACCACCAGAGGCTGCAGAATTCGTCAAAGGTAGTGTTTTTGCGATAACCGAAAGATATCGCACGGACTCAGCAGACGAGTATCAACACCTGATAAACCGTGAACAGTGGCCCGTGGTGTTACCTGAGCTGGTGTTTCGCAAATCAGCCTAGGGTTTGACGCCAGTGCCGTAAATGGGACACTGACAACTTAAGCAAGCTCTTTATGAAAAGGCGAAGAAAGGATCATGACAAAGCCACACAGGCCCGAGCAATCGACCGGTGAGGTTCTGGCGGGGTCCGTCGAGCGGGTGACGTTCCATAATGTCGAGAATGGTTTTTGCGTGTTGAAGGTCAAGGCCCGCGGGCACCGAAATCTGATCTCCGTTGTCGGGCACGCCGCCACCATCTCCGCCGGTGAATGGATAACCGCATCAGGCGAGTGGACCAATGACCGGGTGCATGGTCAACAGTTCCGTGCCCGGTTTGTGCGCACCTCAGCCCCAACCAGCACGGACGGTATCGAACGTTACCTGGCTTCGGGCATGATCCGCGGCATCGGACCTGTGTACGCAAAAAAGATGGTTAAGGCCTTCGGGGAAAAAGTATTCGACATCATCGAGAGTGCGCCTGAACGGCTGAACGAGATCGCCGGGATTGGCAAGGTTCGCGCCCGGCGTATCACCGATGCCTGGGCGGAACAAAAGATCGTCCGCGAGATCATGGTGTTTCTGCATAGCCATGGTGTTGGAACCGCAAGAGCTGTTCGTATCTTCAAGACCTACGGTGCAGATGCTGTGCAGGTAATGAGCGAGAACCCGTACCGGTTGGCGCGCGATATTCGCGGTATTGGCTTCAAGACGGCCGACGCCATTGCCATGAAGCTCGGTATTGAAAAAACCGCCATGGTCCGCATCAGGGCAGGTATCTCTTATGCCCTTTCGGAAGCGATGAACGACGGACACTGCGGGCTTCCAGTTAACGAACTGGTGCCGCTTGCCGTTGGATTGCTCGAGGTATCCTCGGAGCTGGTCCAGACCGCTCTGGAACTCGAGCTGGCCGATGCCACTGTGGTTGATGATAGCGTCGGTGACACGCCTTGCATTTTCCTTGCTGGATTGCACAGGGCAGAGGTCACGATTGCAAAGCGTATACATTGCCTGGTCAATGGAACACTGCCTTGGGCCTACATTGAGCCTGACAAGGCACTGCCCTGGATAGAACAGAAGACGAAACTCTCGCTCGCCGAGAGTCAAGCCGCTGCCGTGCGTCTGGCACTC